>JAGQWA010000002.1 GCA_020437725.1 Bacteroidota bacterium
TAAATGTATCGTCAAACAATATGTCTTCACCTTCTTTCCAACTATATTTCTGGCCTCCATTTATAATAAAGCATTCGCCATTTTTTGGCACTACCAACCCAAGATGATAACGGTATATACCCTTGTAAAAACCACGATGCGGTGGAATCTGCTTACCCGGCCCTAAGATTGAAAACATAGCCGTTTTAATAGCCGGAATTTGCTTTATAAGCTCAACTGTTTTTGGTGCTTTAAGGCAATTGTCTTCCATCCAATTATCATAAGCTTTAAACACAAAAGTGCGCCAAGGCACATTATCTGTAGCCGAAATAAAGCGCTGTATTTTATCAATTTCATGAAACTGTGGAATCTTTTCTTGTATTTCAAGAACTTGAAGCAACTCCATTCTTATGGTCTTCCAATTTTCTATAAATAATTGATGTTCAGGAAAATATTTGTCTGTTTCAACTATTGGTGGGTTGCGCCTAAACAGCTTTAGAACCAGGCTAAACGGGATGGCTAATAGCGACGGCTCCACAAAATATAGAACAAGAATAAGCAGTATAAGACTGCCAAAAGCAATTTCTAAAACACTCCACAGCATAGAGAAAAAGAAATTAATAAGATTCTGGTGCGAATCTATCATTAATTATATACGCTTGGCATTATTTATTTACTAATAAACAACCAATTTGCTCAAAAAATGGCCGCCTTGCGTAATTACCTCTGTCATATAAACCCCTTTAGCCCAAGTTGAAACATCAATTGCAATTTGTGAATAGGCATCACCTTCTCCAGTAAATAGCATTACACCTCTTAAATCTTGAATTCTTACCATCTACAAGCTTGAGAATTCCATTTTCAGAAGGTCTTTTGCAGGGTTGGGGTAAATCTTATAAGGTTTCAAAGAACTTTCTGATACACTCTGCGTAATCTGATTAATCTTTAAAAATAATCTTGGAAATAAATTGAAAAACGAGTCTTTTTCAATTTTAAAATACGGTGGTCTTTAATAATTGGCAGGCACGCCATTAATTTCTGACAGGCCAGAATAGCGATTATGCTTGGTAATGAACGACGCATTATTGAACGAATTATTCTCAGCCAATTCAATTGTTTCCATCCCTAAAATGATAACCTGATTAAATGGGTTTTTAATTTTTAAACTTTTGCCAACATGAACCTTTTATTTCTGAACATGACTTGTTTAGAAAATGGGTTGATGATTTTATTCGCTAGCAGAATGGCTAATATTTGAATAATTTACTAATAAAAAATCCATTGCGGCGGGATCAATATAATGAAGCTCTACTTGGCCCTTAATTCCATCACCGTTTATGAATTGAATGCTAATACGAGTATGCGCAATATCTATTGCTAAGATTTTGCTTTTTGGAATGCAAAACGCCGGACCCATTTCATTTTGAAAGTATCTATACAAAACAAAAATGCCTACTGGTAAACTAACAATTGAAAGAAAAGAAATAGAATTTATTAGGTTAATAACAAATGCGCCACCTACCAAGATGGCAATAACCCAAAAAAACAGACTTATTCTTATTCTTCTTACAGTTTGGCCTTTCTGTTTGCCTTTTGCCTTTTCTTCAAGCATTTTGGTTTCGCTCCAATTGCCAGTGTTGGTAAGGTAAATAAAATCATCGTCAACATTCAAATAACCATGCTCGTATTTAAATCAATTGCGCATTATAAAATCTGATTAAACAAACCTACAGACACGTATTTAAAAAGGTGACAAGAATCACCATAAAGAATGAGCGGCGTCATCCAATCTAATTGTGTTGATCTAGAGTTTTGAATCTCAATTAGAAAGCATGAAAAATCTAATAATATTAGGAGCAGGTACGGCAGGAACCATGATGAGCAATCATCTACACAAACGTTTACCGGCAGATTGGAAAATAACCATAGTTGATCAACGTACTGAGCATTATTACCAACCCGGTTTTCTATTTGTGCCTTTTGGCATTTATGAGCCCGAAGAAATTGTGAAGCCCATTTCTAAATTTATTCCAAAAGAAGTTGATTGGCTACAAATTGAAGTAGATAGAATTGATAAAGATACTGACACGGTTTATCTTAAAAACGGCGATTCTTTACCCTATGATGTTTTGGTAATTGCCACAGGAAACGACATTGCGCCAGAAGAAATTGAAGGCATGAGCGGCGAAGGTTGGCATAAAGACATTTTCGACTTTTATACTCTAGAAGGAGCCACTAAGCTTCATCAAAAACTCAAAGATTTTGAAGGTGGAAAGGTGGTAGTTCACATCTGCGAAATGCCCATAAAATGCCCTGTTGCACCATTAGAATTTGCTTTTTTGGCCGATGCCTATTTCGAAAACCGTGGAATTAGAGATAAAGTTGATTTAAGCTTTGTTACACCTATGAGTGGGGCATTTACCAAACCAAAGGCCACCGAAAAACTCGATTATCTTCTTAAAGAAAAGAACATAAACGTTGTGCCTGACTTTAACATTGAACGAGTTGACAACAACGAAAAAAAGATTTATGATTATGCTGGGCAAGAAGTAGCTTATGATTTGCTTATTACTACACCCACTAACATGGGTTCAAAGGCCATTGAGCGTTCAGGTTTTGGCGATGAATTGAACTATGTACCAACCAACAAGGCCACGTTACAAACCAAGGTAAAAGACAACATTTTTGCTATTGGAGATGCCACCAATGTTCCTGCTTCAAAAGCGGGCTCGGTAGCGCATTTTGAAGGCGAAGTTTTATTAGAAAACGTATTAAACTATATAGAAGGCAAGCCTTTAAAAGAAGGGTTTGATGGCCACGCGAATTGCTTTGTAGAAACAGGCCATGGCAAGGCATTACTAATAGATTTTAATTATACCCATGAGCCTGTTACAGGCACATTCCCTTTTCCGGGTGTTGGCCCACTCAGACTTTTAAAAGAAAGTAGAATGAACCACATGGGCAAAATGGCTTTTAAGTGGATTTACTGGAACATGCTCATTACCGGAAAGCATATTCCTTTTATCCCAAACAAAATGCAATTAGCCGGTAAAAACTTTGATTAAACTAAATCTAACACACTAAAAAACTAACACGCTAATTCACTAGAAACATGGAAAAAATAATAGCAAACCAAAGCATTAATGTAAACGACGAAGGTTACTTAACAAACCACTCGCAATGGAATAGGGAAATTGGCCATGCCATAGCCCAAGAAGAAGGTATTGAAATGACCGACCACCACTGGAAAGTGGTTGATTATCTGCAAGAACAGCATAAAAACGACGTGCCACTTACCATAAGAAGAGTGGGCAAAAGCGGTGTTGTAGATATTAAAGGGTTCTACGAATTGTTTCCAAAGGGACCGCTAAAAACCAGTAGCAAAATTGCCGGTATACCCAAACCTGCCAGTTGCATTTAATTACTCAAAAAAATAATAAATTACTATGTCTAAAGATCCACAACCATATGGCGATGTAAGCAAAATGATGATCATTTTGTCAAAAGCCACCATAGATAATGTTTATGCGTGTTTCATTTTGGCCAATGGTGCCAGAATGGAAGGCATTGAAGCTGAAATATTCTTCACCTTTTTTGGGCTCGAAGCCGTTAACAAAAAGAAGTTGAACCATTTAAAAGTAGCCACGGTAGGCAATCCTGCCATGCACATACCCACTATGTTGGGCGGTTTGCCAGGCATGGAATCTATAGCCACCAATATGATGAAAAAAGAAATGGAGAAGCTTGATATTCCACCAGTTGATGAGTTTTTGGAAATACTTTCGGCTTCGGGCGTAAAACTTTGGGGTTGCAAATTGGCCATGGAAATGTTTCACCTTGAGCGCGAAGATTTGCTTGACGAACTTGACGGTATTTTAACCGTTGGCGATTTTTATAAAAGAGCTGATAGGGAGGGTACGCATATGTTGTTTATATAAGGCATGAGACAAGAAAATAATGGTTAGAATAGACTTTCTTTGCCTACATGTCTCAACTGCCGCCATTAAGTAAAATGGTTAAACCTGCACTTGCTACATTTACCCGTAGCAAACAGGTGCCTAAACAAGGCGTGCACGCCAAGCAGTACTTTAATAATGTTTATATAGAACATGAAAAGTTGGAGGCTTTTAAAGCGTATTTTGGTTTTGAGCAAGAAATTCCGCTAGCCTATTTGTATTTACTGGCACAGCGAGCACAGGCGGCATTTATGTTAACCAAAAGTTATGGCTTGCCCATTCCAGGTACAATTCATCTTAATAACCAGCTAAAACAAACGGCGGTGGGCAAAGTGCACGAACCTTTTGACCTTAGGTTAACTTGCTCAATTGCTTATAAAGACGTTGGTTCATTACACCCTAAGTTTTTGGTTGAAATTTACCAGAACGGACAATCTGTAGCCGAATGCGAAAGCCATTATTTGGTTAAAAGAAAGTCGAAAAACAAAGGCACGAAGCGCGAAAAGCCTATTCCAAAAATTTCACTTGCCGAATTTGAAGAAACTTGGCATTTACCCAAAGATATAGGGAAACAATATGCCGAAGTTTCTAATGATCACAACCCTATTCACACTTCGAAAACAGCTGCCAAACTTCTAGGTTTTAGAGCACCAATTGCGCAGGGTTGGTGTGTGGTGAGCAAGGCTATAAACGCCATTGAGCGTTCAACCCAAAAAAATATAACAAGCATAAACGTTGGTTTTAATGAACCTGCTTATTTACCAAGCACCATAGAGTTTTTGTTAGATAAAAAGGAAATTGAATTAGTAACTGATGGCAAGTTGGTTTTGGCAGGTGAGTTTACTTAATAATGGTTGAAATAGTGCTTACACATTAGTCATACTTTCGCAATAGAACAAAACAGCAATGGCAATGGATTTAACTTGTAGCGTAGATATAAATGCTTCAGCAGAAAAAATTTGGAGCATTATAACCAATATTGACAATTGTGCAAACACCATTTCGGGTATTAATTCGGTTGAAGTATTAGAACGACCAGCAAGCGGAGTAGTTGGTTTAAAGTGGAAAGAAACCCGCACCATGTTTGGCAAACAAGCATCAGAAACCATGTGGATTACAGAAGCGGTAGAGAATGAATTCTATAAAACCCGCGCCGAGAGTCATGGCATGATTTACGAAACCAAAATGGCCATTGCCAGCAATGGAGATAGCTGCGAATTAAGCATGTCTTTTGGTGGAACACCACAAACGGGCATGGCCAAGTTTATGATGTTTCTTACTGCCAAAATGATGAAAAAAGCAACGGTTAAAGCCTTAACCAAAGACCTTAATGATATTAAAACTGCGGCCGAAAGCTGAATTTACTCCAACTTTGGCTCGCTTAATCATTAATTTTTTGCCACTTTAAGCGACTTATAACAACTCTATATCTCGCTCAAACTACACTTTTTTAACACTTTGAGCGAGCAATAGGTTCTATCTCATATCACAGCAAGTTATATTCAACACAAATATTCATTTACTAAAACAAGCACCTAAACGTAAACATAGGAAAAAAGGTCATGTGGTAGAAAGGTGTGTACTGGCCTGTTCTAACATCATATTCTTGTGCAAACAAGTTTTTATGATTGGTTAGGTTTTGTAAATCCATAGCAAATTCTGTATATGCCTTCTTGTAATTTATTCTATAATAAATCTTCAAGTCGCTTCTAAAGTAGTTAGGGTGGCGTTGAGTAAATGCCAACTGTTGGTAATAAACCACTTCGTTAGCCATTTTTGACGCCGTTTCGTTAACGGGTGTGTATGGCTTTCCGCCGGCATAGGTAAGTTTAAAATCGGCGCCTACTGCTATCATTTTACCAAACCATTTTTCATAGCCCACCAAGGCATTTGCGGTAAATTTCATATCAAATGCCGTGCTTCTCCATTTATCGTCATGCGCTTGGTATTCAGACCTAAAAGCAGAGCCATTTAGCATATAATAAAATCCTTTATCTAAGAATCGCTCTAAGGTTAGCTCAATTCCATAGTTTCGGCCAAGCCCTTCATTCACCAAACTATCAAGTTGTGGTATGTAAAAATCGGCGCCAACATTGCTCATTGAAAAAGTGCTGTTATGATCGGCTTCAATGGGTATTTTATAAAGGTGTTGGTAATAAGATTCAGCCTTCAACCTAAGATTTGAAGTAATATTATAGTCGTATGAAAATGTTAGATGATGCGCAGCGGAAAAATCTAGGTTTTTATTAGTAAGTACATCTTCGTTTCCTTGAGTGGTGGAAACAAAATAGATGTTGCGCGGTTGCATAGAATGGTGGTTACCATAAGATAGCGAAACGGCATGATTATGTGCTGCATTGTATCTTAAAGCAAAACGTGGCTCAAGTGCACTAGAGCCATTAAACAGCAGATACTGCCCGTGCAGACCAGCTCTAACCCTTAATTTCTGGGTAAGCAAATACTCATCTTCTACATACAATCTGGCTAAACTCAACACATCATTTTTTTGGTGAATAGTATCTGTTCCACCCAAATAATTAATTGAGTAGCTGTTATAGTCTGTATTATAACTATCCCATCTTAGGCCAGTTCTCAACTGGTTTTTACCTTTTCTTCTTTCTAATTTAGCGAAGAACGAATATTTGGTTTCGCCAGAGTTATCCGTATAAACACGATTGCTGGCATCGCTGGTAATATTAAAAGTGTCTATTTGTGTTTTTACCTGATTATCTATAATAGAAATACCAGATTTAAGCACGGTGTATTTAGCCAAACGATGTTGAACATTTGCCCCAGCCAAAAACAAATCTGAACCGGTTCTCAAATATTCACCAACTGAAGGCATATCGTCGGCATCTAAACTATGGTCATCTAACTCAATAAAACTGGTTCCCCAAATACTCAATACCGAAAGGCTGGTTTTTGGGCTCAGATTAAAATTAAACTTTCCTGTAATATCCTGAAACTTAGGCAATACGCCAAAATCAACCCCAAAAGCATCAACCACGTCTAAAAATGAGTAGCGATAAGTTAATGAGTAGGTGCCAATATTTTTCTTTTTTGAAAACGGCCCTTCTGCACCTAATTCAAAACCATTCCAACCGGTTTGAAAACGGTACTGCCTGCGCTCAGGATTAATATTCTTGGTATGTAGATCAAAAACTCCAGAAAGCGCGTTTCCATATTCTGAAGGAAAAGAACCCATTAGAAAATCAGAATTACCTAACATGTTCATGTTTAGCAAGGTAGTGGTGTTTCCGGTTAAGCCAATTCCGCCAAAATGATTCGGGTTTGGAATTTCAATATCATCTAACCGCCACTGAATTCCAATTGGAGAATTACCGCGAATGATGATATCATTTCTGTCATCTCTAGCCGGAAAAACGCCAGCAAAACTTCTGGCCATACGTGCTGGGTCGCCCAAAGTGCCTGCATATTTATTGGCTTCATCAACGGTAAACCCGCGTCCGCTGCCATAAGCCGAATTATTTTGGGTTTGTGCTTTGTCTTTTTCGGCCACAATGTGCACTCCTTGCAAAGCAGAAGCTTCTGGCTCTAACTCAACCAGTAAATAAGGTTCTTGACCTGTATTAATTAGCACTGGTATAATAGAAGGCTTATATCCTAAATATGAAAACTGAATATTTAACCTGCCCAACGGTGCGGTAATGGCAAACTTTCCATTTATATCAGTTGAAGCTCCTAATTCAGGATGGTTTTCTAAATAAATGGTAGCAAAGGGAAGGCCTTCGCCTGTTTCAACATCAACTACTTCGCCACGAATAGTTTGGTATATTTTTTCTGAAATAGGCTGTTGCGCTACCAATTTTGTAACCACATAGTAATTATCTATTAATTTAAAGCTGAGTTGGGTTTGTTGGCTCATGGCCGTAATAAGGTCGGCTAATTGGTAAGTACCTGCTTTTAATTCAATTTTCTGCGATGCGTCGAAATCTGATGATGTGTACACAAATCCTATTTCGGTTTGATTTTCAATGGTTACAAAAAGCTCTTTTAGTGTAACCGAATTGGTGTTGATTTTAATTTCTTGCGCAATGCCCAGGTTCACTATTAACAAGGCAATTGCAGTTTGTAAAATGCGTAACATTTTATGATTAATTGTTTAATTAATTGACTATTGAAATAATAATTAGGTAAGACTAAAGCGATTCTTCTATTTGATAATTATTGTCGCTCGTTTTCTTGAATTGAAGACCCTTAAGGGCACATATAGTTTTAAGAATGGTTTCTACATTGGGTTGTTTAAAATTTGCTGTAACCGTGTTTTGTTTCAACTGCTCGTTTTTAAAAGAAACTGAAACACCATATTGCCTTTTTATGATACCCGCCAATTCTGCAAAGCTGGTTTCGTTTAGAAACAAGTTGCCTTGTTGCCAAGCTAAAACTTCAGTGGCATTAATGTGGTTTTTACTGGCTAAAACACGTTTTAAATAATAGGTAGCTTGTTGGTTTGGTTCTAGTCTATACACTTTATCCAAACCATTTACTTCAACCAAGCCTTCAAGAAGAGTTACGGTTACTTTTTTTTTTTTTTTTTGAGCCTTTATGTTAAAAACGGTACCCAATACTTTGGTTTCAACACCGTTGGCATCAACTATAAAAGCGCGGTTTTTGTCTTTTGCAACATCAAAAACGGCTTCGCCTTTCAAGGATATCTTTCGTTCCGCTTCGTTAAATGTTTCAGGATATTCTATTGTTGACTGCGCATTGAGTGTAATGGAAGATCCATCAGCTAATTCAACTATTTTGGTTTCGCCTACACCAGTAGATACCGCTATCGTTTTGCTGCTGAATATATTGGTAAAATAAAGCCCGAGTGCAATAGAACTAACTATTGCAATGCTTGCGGCCACTCTTAGCCAAGTTCTATTTGCCGGCTTTTTTATCTTTATCCGGTCTCTGAGTTCATTCTTTATAACCGCCTTTTCTTCTTCATTAAAAAAAGCTTCGGTGCTACTTTTTCGAAGCATTTCGTCAGCATATTCTTCTAACAACTGCAACTCATGTTCAGTAGCCGTGTTGTTCATGTATTTTTCGAGAAGACTTTTATAGGATTGCTTGGTCATAATGTGCGGTTATACAGGTATGTACCTAAAAGGCGCAAGCACACGTAAATCTTTTTGAAAAAAGTTTGAAAAAGTTTTCTAGTTCAAGAAATAAGTAAGAAGACCAATAGTTCCAAAATGTTGTGGTAACTGGTTTCTGAGCTGTTTTAAGGCATTTGAAATATGGGTTTCAACCGTTCGTTTGCTAAGATCCAATTGCTCGGCAATTTCGGCATTGGTTAAGTGCTCGTATCTACTCAATTCAAAAACTTGGCGGCACTTGGTGGGTAGAGATTGTACTACGGCATCAATTTGTTTTTGTAGTTCTTCAGCATCTAAATGCTGGTCTGTTTCCACTTCAAAACCATGAATTTCTTCTACTTCTTGGTGCAATTGGCTTTTTTCGTCTCTAATCAGATTTAAAGAGCCAAACTTGGCAGCTCTGTGCAAATAGGCAGCAACATTTTCAATGTCTTTGCTTTTTCTATTTTTCCAAAATGCCAAAAAAACATCTTGAACAACATCTTTGGCCAACTCTCTATTGGTGGTAAGTTTTACGGCAATGCTGTAAAGCGGCTCCCAATATTTCTCAAACAGCTCATAATAAGCTTTGTCGCTACCGCCTTGCATTAGCTGATACAGACGCTCATCAGAAACCGATATGTGGTTAAGCTTGGCAGCCATTTTATTCTAAAAACTTGAGCCAAGTTAAGTAATTCGAGCAGGAATGAATTAGAGAAAAAGTGCTTAGTTTTCCAATTTTACGAACCCATTTTGGGCTGAATTGTTACCCGTTTAACCAGACAATATTATGAACATAACCATAGTGCTAGGAACAGCTAGAGAAGGCAGACTTAGCGAGCGTGCAGCTTTTATGCTCGAAAGGCAATTGGCAGCCAAAAATCAAAATGCGACTATAATAGATGTTGCTCAACTTGATCTTGAGATTTTTAAAGGTTTGCATGGAAAATACGAGTACAACAACCCTAAGTTAGATGAAGCTAAGACCCAATTAGAAACGGCGGATGCCATGATATTTGTTACCCCTGAATACAATGGCAGCATAGCTTCTAGCCTAAAGAACTTTATAGATTTATTTGCCAAAAAACCTTTTGATGGCAAACCCATAGGTGTTTGTACCGTTTCGAGCGGAGCCATGGGTGGTATAAGAGCAGCCTACCAGTTGCAGCAAATCATCCTTTCCATTTTTGCCTACCCACAACCAAGAATGCTCACCATTGGCAATATTCAAAACCACTTAGATTCCGAAGGCGCAATTCTAACTGATGATTTTGCCAAGAAAACTGAGCAGTTTTTAAGTGCGTTTTTGGGCTGGGCTGGGAAATTTATTATCCCTTAGAACTTTAGAAATTAGACGAGCGGTCACTTTACTCCACTTGCCAATTAGCACGTTCCCCATTTAACCTAAACTTTCTGGCATGCATCAACATGGGTAATGCTGCTAAATCAATTATACCACCAGTTACGGCAATTAATGCTCCTATCACGGCTCCAAGTTGAGCCCAAGTATCATCGCTGCCAACACTAGAAAGAAAGCCAGCCGTTCCAAACAAAAAAATGCCTGTGCCGCCTGTTGCCAATGCAATACCTAATGGTCTTAAGAAGGTTTGTCTGGTAATCCATTCTACATTTTTGTACTGAACCGTATCTGCCCCTACAACTATAAAGTTGTTTGAAATACCGATTAATTCACCTTTTATCTTTTGGCCCGAAAGCAATTTTACTTTAACCAATTTGCCCACTCTAATTGTCTGCTCAGCACCGTTCGATTGCTTTTTTAAAACCAAAGTATCGCTTGCTTCAACCGTAAAAGCATTGGTTAAAACAGCCATTATTAAGACTACTATTGATACGTTTATACTGCGCATAAGCCTTTCTATTGAACAATTACCTTGCTTGTTTGAACTCCTAATTGGCTGTGTGATTCTATTACAAAAACACCTGTTGGAAGACTTATCTGGGCTTTGCTCTCACCTACGTGCATTTGCTGTAAAACTTTCCCGCTCAAATCTTTTACAATTAGATGAAGGGGCTCTTTGTTATAAGACTCTAGGTTAACCGAACCTGTACTTGGATTTGGGTAAATGCTAATTAATGATGCCTTTTCTAATTCATTTGTACTAGCCGGCCATTGTCTATCCTGTTTCCATACCAAACGCATAACATCGGTTTGTTGTTTGGTAAAAGCTAGGGCGCAATCACCGCGAGCATAGTCCATGTAATTTTCTACCATGTCGGGCATATCGCCATCTTCGCCCCTGCCGCAAGTGTTCTTACCAATTTGGCAACCAAAATTGCTTGAAGAAGTACACAGCGGGGTATCATCAATAAAGTCGTCAACCGTGCAATCAGTTCCATCTCCCCAAATATGTCTTAAGCCCAGGTAATGCCCTACTTCGTGTACCACTATTTTACCCTGACTTGCTGACGAATTAAAGACACCATAAGGTGCTGGATATTTATTAGGATTGTTTGAACCTACAGCCGGATAATGAATTAAAGCACCAGTTGCCGTTATGTCAGCTGGGAGAAATTCAACATCCCAAAACCTGTGGTTACTTGGCGGAGTAGCTAAACCCACAAAAACCAATTCTTCTAAATCATTAAACTCGGGTTCATATATGCGCAGATCGCCAATCCAGATGTTGATGTATCTCGTGGGATCCCATTCATCACTTCCACCATCAGCTGTACTGGTTATTCTAAATAAGTTTTGATAAAAGCTATCAGCTAGCCATTGTCTAATTTCTGCTTGCTCACTTTGTTTGTAGGGCAAGGTTCCACCAAAGTGCTTAACACTGGTATTTTGCCTTACAATACCAGTTGTTGTTTTGCCATTTGGGTCTTCGGTGGCCAAAACAAATTGAATATTGGCATTTCCTGCAATGGGCTTAAACTCATCACGCAAATTACCAGTATCTGCATGCGTATGGTTAAAGGCGTTGTTTAGTATTTCTAGTTGATTTTGAATAACAGAATCTGGAATGTTCTCAGTTGAATCGTTATAAACCACATGAAAAACTACGGGTATAGTAAGCTGTTCTTGTCGCTTATAAGAAATCTGCTTTGACTGTTTGCTCATTTGCTCCAGGGCCTCATTTGATTTATCTAAAAAGCCAGGAGTTTTAGCATCTATATGCTCTATAATATGGTAGCTGCCACAACCTGCGGAATGAACATGTTCTTCAGAATTTTTGATTAATTGACCTATGGTCTGCCCCCTTGAAAAAGTAGCGATTATTAGAAAGGAAAGTAAGGTAGAAATGCTCTTCATTTGGGTTGGGTTGTTTGTTAGTTAAGTTTATACGTTCTTTAAGCGTTTTTGTTACTCGAATAAGTTAAAAGCCATTCGCCATATTGTTCCAATCTACCAGAAAGGTAATACGGCAAATTCAACAACTTATAATTTGTACCAGAAGGTGTTTTTACTTCTTCCAGCGAAAGTTTGTTTTGCAAAACACGAATTGCCACTTCAGATTCTGAAATGTCTATGAATTGGTGCAAGGAGCGCAATCTGCCATGAGTACCCGATTTTATTTCTACAGGAATAACTTTCCCTTTTACCGAAATTAGGAGATCAACTTCTGAATTGCTGTTGCTTTTTTCTCTAACCCAAAACATTGGTTTAAATAATGGGCTATGATGTTGGGCCCAATGTTCTTGAATTACTTGATGCTGAACAATTTTTCCACTTTGAAATCCCATTAAATCTTTTAACCCAATTAGTTGTTCTTGCCAACCGGATAGGTAGTTTAGCAAACCAGTGTCTAACAATTGAATTCTAGGCTTTCTTTTAAAGCTGGGTTGCAGTGGCAGTTGATTAGACGTAGTTGGGTATAATAAATTCATAACACCAGCCTTTCCTAGTAAGGTAAAAGCTTCAGAGATTTCTCTTGACCGGTAATTTGAACTACCAAAACCAGCAAAGTTTATTCGGTCTTTTTCAAATATGGCCGTTTGAAAAACATGCCTTATCACCTTCTTTTCAGTACTATTATTTGAATACTTTTCTGAATCTTCTATGTATGCCAGCCATAGGTTTTCATAGATACTTTTTACGCTAACCAAGCTTTCTTTTTGCAAATAGGTCTTAACGGCTTCTGGCATTCCGCCAACTAAAACGTATTCATGAAATGCATTTAGCAGAAGTTGATGTGCAAAATTGGGAATTGGAATTTGGTCTAATAATTCAGACAATTTTTTGTCTCCTTTAGCCCATAAAAATTCTTCGAAATCAAAAGGTTTAAGAACCCATTGCTCTACCCTGCCAACAGGAAAACTTTCTATATCTTTCAAAACAATTTCTAAAAGAGAACCAGCAGCAATTACATGAAAATTAGGATGTTCTTCGTAGAAATATCTTAAATGAGCAATGGCTTGGGGCACTTGTTGTATCTCGTCTATAAATAACAGAACATTTTGTTCAGATCCTGAGATACTCGATCGGTAAAGTAACAACTCTACTATTTCATTTGTGCTGTTTAGGTCTAAAAAAATTGATGCATCCGAAGGTTTCTCGAGGTTGAGCATAATTTTATGCTCATATTCTTTGGCAAAATCTTTAACCAATGTTGACTTACCCACTTGCCTTGTACCACGAAGAATTAGAGGCTTTCGTGCTGACGCCTTCTTCCAGTCAAGTAGTTTGTAAAAGAGTTTCCTTTTAAACATTTGGGCATATTGGGACACGCAAAGAAACAGGTTTTGTTACAGATACAGGGTAAATAGAGCTGAATCTTGTTACAGATACAGGGTATTTTTAGCCATTTTTTGTTACAAATACTGGGTAAACAGAATGCCAATTTTACCTTTCAAAGGTTTAAACAGCTACATTTTTGACCAAAAATCAGCTGGAAAATCAAGATTTCAATGAAAAATTTTAAGATTAAAATTTGCCATGCACCCCACCAATAATTTTACACATATGAGTTGCCCTAACTACTAATTTTGAAAGCAAATGGGCTTAAAAAATTGCTCTTAGTTTTCATTATTAAATGAACAATAAAAACAATCTCTTAGACGGTGTAAAAGAAGCCGTTATTCAACATACAGGCGAGGTAAAAATGCTCAGCGAAATGGCGCGAAATACGAGCCTAAGCTTAGTTGACAGAGTTGAAAGTTTTGAAGACATTATTAGTTTAGAAGTTGGTGATACGAATCTAACTCGTGCCAGAGCCCTTGAGCGCGAATACAACATAAGGCAGATTTATATTAAGTACGAAGGCAATAACCCTTCGGGCACGCAAAAAGACCGAATTGCTTTTGCACAGGTTTTAGATGCGCTACGGCGTGGCTATACTACTATGGCATTAGCCACTTGCGGCAACTATGGCGTGGCTTGTGCCAATGCGGCCTACTTGGCTGGCATTACCTGCAAGGTTTATATGCCGGCGTCATACCATTCTAACCGGATTAAGGAAATTGAAAGTTTTGGTGCCGAATTAATTCGTTTAGATGGCAGTTACGAAGACGTGGTGGCTAAATCGAGCCAGATTGCGCAAGAAAATGAATGGTACGATGCCAATCCTGGTGGTGCAAATACGCCCATGCAAATTGCAGCATACGCCGAAATAGCCAACGAAATTTACGACCAACTGCGCGATGCTCCTAAATTCTTGGCTTGCCCAGTTTCTAATGGTACCGTTTTGGCTGGCATTTATCGCGGCTTTGTGTCGTTGTATAAACGCGGAAAAACTTCAAGAATTCCAGTTTTTGTGGCGGGCTCTTCGGCCAATAAAAACCCCATTATTTCTTCGTTTAAAAAAGGCCTAGAAAGCTGCGAAGACATTGACCCTAAAAAAATTAAGGAAACAGTCATAAATGAAGCACTCATTAACTGGCATAGTTTTGATGGCGAAGAAGCGCTATATGCCTTGCGCCAAACCAATGGTTATGCATCGCACGTAACCGATAAGCAACTTAAAGAAATGAGCAGCTATTTGCACAAAAAAGAAGGCATGCGCATTTTACCGTGCTCATGCGCTGGGCTTATTGCTTTACTTGATGTACGCAAAGAAAAAAATCTAATAAACGACCGCTTTGTAGCCGTAATTACGGCTAAATACTAATAAAAAAAATCATGACAAAACCATCTATTGACGGCAATGCCATTGTGTATGCCAATAATGCCTTTAACACCCCAAATGGCAAAACCGCACATGGCCTGGTGCGCTTTACCGAACGCTTTAATGTAGTGGCAGTTATAGATGAAAACTACGCTGGCCAAGATGCTGGCAATGTGCTTGATAGCAAACTAAATGGCATTCCTATTTTTAGTAGTTTAACCGAAGCTGTAAAACATGTTGAAGCCAACAATTTTGTAATTGGTTTGGCGCCCGATGGCGGAAGACTACCCAATGAAGCCCGAGCAACCATAGCACAAGCGCTTGAGCTTAAAATGAACATAACTAGTGGCCTTCACGACTTTTTATACAAAGACGAGCATTTAATGCAATTGGCTTCGCAAAATGGCTGCACCATTAGAGATGTTAGAAAAACACCAGATAGAGATCAACTTCACTTTTTTGAAGGAAAAATTGAAGAAGTTGATTGCCTAAACATTGCTGTTTTAGGAACCGATTCGGCTATTGGAAAGCGTACCACCGCTTGGATTATTGTGCACGGATTTAGAAATGCCGGGCTAAAAGCCGAAATGATTGGCACAGGCCAAACCGCCTGGATGCAAGGTGCCAAATACAGCATGATTATGGACAGCTGCATAAACGATTTTGTTTCGGGCGAAATAGAACATGCCGTTCACGAAGCTTGGAAAAATGAAAAACCCGATTTAATTGTAATAGAAGGACAAGGCAGTTTAATGAACCCTGCCTACCCCGGTGGTTTTGAAATTTTAGCTGCAGGAAGACCTGATTTTGTTATTCTTCAACACGCGCCAAAACGAGTTGAATACGATGGTTTTCCAGGTTACAAACTGCATTCAATTAAAGAACAGATTAATGCCATTGAAGTAATTTCTGGCAAAAAAGTAATAGCCATTACCTTAAACCACGAAGAAATGAAACCTGAAGAAATTGAACCTACCTGCCAGCAAATTACTCAAGAAACAGGCTTGCCTGCTTTCGATGTGCTGGCTCATGGTTCTGAAGCTTTGGTTCAACTTCTTAAATCGCATATAAAGTGACTCGGTTAGCAGACTTTTTGGTTATTGATACCTTAAAAATTAGCAACCTGGTAATAAAACCCAAACGGGTATCAGCTGATTATACAGTTACCAAACCAGATGGTTCTATTGCCACCAATACGCTCTTTTATACCTACTCAGAAAAGCTGTTTACCAAAAGCCAAGACGATAAAAACTTGGCGAGCATGATGGTGGCGCAAGTAGCCTTTAACTATGGACTATTCTGCAAAACCATTGAGTTTGACGGATATTTTGATGCCACTGACCAGGCCTTTATTCAAAGCATGATAGAGAATACGAGCAGAGAAATTATAACCAATAAGCTTCTGGTTGAAAACCCTTTTCTGCTGCCGCCTTTTGATGGTTTGCAAATTGAACCCCAAAAGAAATATACCCAAGCCCAAATAGTATTTACCCAAAAAGCCATTTCCACCAAAAAAGCATTTTTTGAAAATACTGAACCCAATTTCAATAAATACGCCATTTTAAGCAGCGGCGGAAAAGACAGTTTGCTCAGCTACGGACTAATAAAAGAGTTTGCTGAACCACATCCCATTTTTGTTAATGAAGCGGGCCGGCATTGGTTCACTGCTATTAATTCATACCGACATTTTAAGGAGCACGAACCCAATACAGGCAAAGCCTGGTGCAATAGCGACCGTATTTTTAACTGGATGCTAAAACAGCTTCCGTTCATTAAACCCAATTACGCTTCTATTAGAGCAGATATTTACCCAGTACGACTTTGGACAGTTTCGGTGTTTTTATTTGGTGTTTTACCCATTGCCTTAAAAAAAGGACTTGGAAATATTATAGTTGGCGATGAGTATGATACTACAGAAAGAAAGACCACCAGCGGCATTACGCATTATAGTGCGCTATACGATCAGAGTAAGTATTTCGACAATGCCTTAACACGCTACTATCATAAAAAAGGATGGAACTTGGTTCAATTCTCCATGCTCAGAAGCATGTCAGAGTTATTAATAATGAAAGTACTGCTTAAGCGCTACCCACATTTGCAAATGCACCAAACCAGTTGCCACGCCGCCCACGAGCACGAAAAACGCATGTACCCCTGTGGCAATTGCGAAAAATGTAGGCGAATTGTGGGCATGATAACTGCATTGGGCGAAGACCCAAGAAACTGCGGCTATACTTCAACCCAAATAGACAAGGCATTAGAAAAACTGGCAAATGCCAGCGTAAAACAAATAGGATCAGACGCGGCACAGCTTTATTATTTATTAGTTAAAAACCAGAAAATACCCCTTAACCAATTCACCCAAAAATTGGCTAAAGAACACCCAAGAGTAATGCAATTGCGATTTGAAAATGAGCGCAGTAATTTACAAGATATGCCGGCTCATGTACGCAAACCATTGTTCTCTATTCTAAGCCAATACAGCAATGGCGCCGTTTCTTTATCTAATAAAGAGTGGGCACCAGTAGAAATTACCGATACTTTTCTTAACCAAACAGCATATAAATTCAATGATTAACAACATTAAGAAAGACTATTTGTGGGAAACCCAAACATGGAAAGAAATAGAAGAGCGACTCAAAATAGTTGATACCGCCATTTTACCATGTGGTGCCATTGAACAACATGGCCCGCATTTGCCAGTTGATGTTGATTACTATGATGCCGCCTATATGGCCAAATGTGTTGCCGAAAAATGTGCTGATCCAAAACCATTTGTTCTACCACCAATTCCATTTGGGGTTTCTTACCATCATAGCGCATTTAAAGGCACCATTAGCGTTACAAACAATGCACTATCGGCCTTTATTTATGATATAGGAATGAGCCTGGCACATAATGGAATAAGGAAAATAGTAATACTAAACGGCCACGGCGATAATAAACCCACACTTACTTATGCCGCACAAATGATTAACCGCGATGCCAAAATTTTTGTTTGCGTTGACACCGGCGAAACCAGTGATGTTGACCTTTATAATCTCATTAATACGCCTAACGATATTCATGCCGGCGAAATTGAAACCAGTACCACTTTAGCACTGCGCCCCGATTTGGTGAACATGGATTTAGCCGTTGACGAAACCCTAGATTTAGATAATGAATATCTAGATTTTACATCTGACCGTGGAGTTAGTTGGTATGTGCATACGCAACGTATTTCAAACTCAGGCGTAATGGGCAATGCTAAAATTGCCACCGCCGAAAAAGGAAAGCTAATGTGGGATATTTCAATAAAAAAAATGGTAGAATTTGTTGAGAGCATTAAGAACACTCCACTAGAAAAACTCTACCAAAACCGCTATTAATTGTGATACTTTCTAAAGTTGAATACTTTGAGCTAGAACTTGAAATGGCTAGCGGCTACACCATTGCTTATGAAACCATAAGCCACGCCAAAAATGTAGTGCTAAAACTAACAACCA
This sequence comes from Bacteroidota bacterium, assembly GCA_020437725.1. GTDB lineage: Bacteria > Bacteroidota > Bacteroidia > CAILMK01 > JACPUW01 > JAGQWA01. The sequence goes on from JAGQWA010000002.1 coordinate 18,573, forward strand.
ACACTGGTTTGGTAGGTTGGGGATGTGCCGCACCCGACCAAGAAATTACCCACGAAACCAGCCAAACTGTAATAAATAATCTTGAACAGCATATAATACCAATGCTACAAGGGCAAGACCCTTTTCAATTGGCATTGTTCAATAAAAAATTAAGAGATACTGGCATAAAAATGCCCTCAGCAATGGCAATGACCAATATTGCCCTGCACGATCTTTTGGCTAGAAAAGCCCAACTACCACTCTATAAACTAATGGGTGGCTTTAGAAATAAAATTGCTACTAGCATAACAATAGGAATAATGCCTTTGAACGATACCTTGGCATTAGGAAAAGAATATTGGCAACAAGGCTTTAAAATAATAAAACTAAAGGGTGGAATTGAAGTAAATGAAGACATTGAAAAGATTTTTAAACTTAAAGAAGAACTAGGTTTTGAATTAATTCTGCGGTTTGATGCCAACCAAGGATACACAGTAGAAGACTCAATAAAATTTATTGAAGCGACTAAACAAGCTGAAATTGAGTTATTTGAGCAACCAACTGCCTTTGATAATCTGCAAGCACTAAAGCAGGTAACTAACAGAGTATCAGTTCCTGTAATGGCCGACGAAAGTATTCGCTCACTTAGCGATGTTTATCATCTTTCTAAACACGATGCCAGCGACATGATAAACATTAAAATAATGAAAGTAGGTGGGCTAACTGAAGCGGCTCACATTAATTCAGTGGCCAAAGCAGCTGGCATGGAAGTTATGGTGGGATGCCTTGATGAATGTGCACTCGGTATCTCAGCCGGATTGCATTTTGCACTGAGTAGGCCAAACGTAGAATTTGCTGATTTAGACGGTCATTTAGACTTTACAAACGACCCTTTTAAAAATCTTTTTCAACTAAAAGATGGCTGGCTTTACCCATCTGAGCATGATGGTTTGGGAAAAGTGGACTTTTAAATATCAAAGCAAAAATGAAAGCAATCATTATCATTATTTTACTTTTAATTAGTAATACTTTTATGACATTAGCTTGGTACGGACACTTGAAGTTTGCTGACATGAAATGGTTTAGCAAACTTGGTTTAGTATCAATTATTCTTATAAGTTGGGGCATTGCCTTATTTGAATACATCTTTCAAGTTCCTGCCAATAAATATGGCTTTAATCAAAATGGTGGGCCTTTTTCTCTAATTCAACTAAAAGTAATTCAAGAAATAATTACCCTTGTGGTTTTTGCAGTGTTCACATTATTGGTGTTTAAATCAGAAACATTTAGAATAAATCATTTAATCTCATTTACATTAATTGTAGGTGCTGTTTACTTTATGTTCAAAAAATAATTAATTCTAAACTCAGAAGGATTACAACCTTTCCAACGTTTAAAACTGCGATTAAAAGCGGCCGCATCTGTATAACCCAATTGAAAAGCAATTTCAGTAATGCTTAATTCCTGTTGTTGTAGAAGTCGAATGGCAAAATCTTGTTTCACTTCATCAACCAGCTGCTTAAACACCGTGCCTTCGTTTTTTAATCTTCGCTGAAACGTTCTTAAGCTCAGGTTTAAATGTGCGGCAACATCATTTATTCCTGGAAAATGGTTTTGCCCTAACCTTATAATCGTTTGCCTAACTTGATTAGAGAATTGGGCCTTTTTTCTTGATTTTGAAACTTCTTCAGCATGCTGCACCAAAAGTCTAAGTAATTGATAGTTGGCCGTTATTATTGGCGCTTCAACATGTTCTTTACTTAAATAAATGGCCAGTTCATTTTGGTTGAAAACCACTGGGCATTTAAAAACCCTGTAGTATTCGGTAGCTGAAGCAGGCTCAGGCCATGTAACATGAATTTTTTCAGGGCAATGCTTATTAAATGTAAGGCTTAAATATTCCCTTATAGTAAAAGCGATAAGGCCTTCAGTGGTTTGCCTAAAGGCCGATTCTGATTCAGTTGGCCAATTGGCAATGGGTTCTATGAGCAATTTGTACCCATTAGGAATAGCAACCAACCGCATGGGCAAATGACTACAACCCAAATTGGCATATTGGCAACAAAACTGCAGGGCTTGTTCAACCGTGGTACTACTTTGGGTTATTTGTCCTATTAATCCTGAAGCTGAAATATTCATGCTTTCAGCACCGTGAAGCCCCAAAAATTCGTCATCAGTTTGGGTTTGGGCCAATTCCATAACCGCATTGTAAGCAGGGCTTTCAATGGTGGTATTCTCTAGGAGAAGTTCTTCTTTGGTTAAACCCGTTGCCACAATCAAATCTTGCTTATTGGCACCTTGCTCAACGGCAAATTCTATAATGTTGTAAACAAACCTTCCATTAAAAGCCATGCATCGAATGTAGGTAAATCCAGTGGCACCAAATGACAAGTATTTGTCATTCTACGCCAAATGAGTTGGCTGTTCTCGCTTCCACATTTGTATCATCAAATTAAAACACAAACAAATGCAACATTTAACAACTGAAACCATCATAAACGCGCCAATTGAAAAGGTTTGGAGCATTTTTATTGACTTTGATTCTTATGCTGAATGGAACCCATTTATTAAATCGATTGAAGGTGAAATGAACGTAGGCAATACGTTAAAAGTGGTGCTTGCTTTAGGAGACAAAAACAGCATATTTAAGCCTAAACTTTTGAGAAACGAGCCAAACAAGGAGTTTAGATGGAAAGGCAGTCTTGGCCCGGGCGGACTTTTTGACGGTGAGCATTATTTCCTTTTTGAGCAATTACCTGATGGAACAACCAAATTCATTCACGGTGAAAAATTTTCTGGTTTATTAGTTTGGCCTATAATGAAAATGGTTGGCAAAGACACTCATATTGGTTTTAATGGCATGAACAAGGCCATAAAGGAAAGGTGCGAAAACAAGTAATGCAACTACGCTTTCTTTTTATAAACAACAAATAGGTAATCTACCTTGTTGCTTGACTCGTTGGTTATTTTGAATTCAATTGACTTAGTGGTTGTCGCTGAAAAATTCATAAGGTCTAGCCGCACCGCCTTACTATTGATTTTTACATAATTACCGGGTTCTACTTTTAACTTGTAGTAGTCTTGAATTAGGCCAATATCTTTTTTATAGTCCGGCTCTATTATAACTAATACCGAATAGTCTTCGCCTTGCCAAGTTTGCAAATACTGGCTAGTTATGTTTTGCCCGCTTACAAATGATGATCGCTCCAATACCCTTTCATAACCCTTTTTCTTGAATTCAATATCAAACTGGTTGGCTAATGTTTTAAAATATACGCCGTTGCTAACCTGAGCATTTGGTTGTTCAACTAGCTCTGATGCCGCATTACTAGTTGCATTCTGCTTCTCATTTAGCGGAAGCTGACAGCGAATAATATCATCAGTTTCAGAGAAAGTAGGCCAGTCTTTAAAAATCATGGGCAGAACTTGCCTTCCATCGCGTGTAATTAAACCCCATCGCCAACCTTCTTCATAACTGGTACTCACGGCCAATAAGTAAGATTCTTGATAAGAGTTTCCATAATGAAATTTTTCACCTAGAATTGGTTGGGCGTTTTTATCTATGAAAAGCACATCAGCATCACCGCCACCAACTGATACGGGTGCCACACCATTTTCATAAAAGCCCACTGACTCATATTGCAAAGGCACCACTTCAATCAGATTTTCGTTTAGAAAACCCCAAACTTCATCAGACTCTTCATTAAGCGCGCTTACGCCACACATACCGTCTCTAAAGCCATCAACATCGGCGAATTTCAAATCGGTTTCCTGGCTTAAATCGGCGTTCAAAATCTTCCACCTTTTTTGGCCATTTAATTCTTTCATTAAGGCTATGAATTCGTTTGAATGCACTTTAACTTCATCATATTCAAAAGGAAAAATCTGTTTGCCATTTGGGCTGATCATTCCCCATTTATCATCCTTTTTTAACCAAACGCCTTTTGAATGTGCTCTAAAGTTTTGATGCTGACATTCGGCAATCTTTTTAAAATTCTGATCTACTAATCCATAGAGATTGTTCTCCTTTATGAAAATAAGACCATTGTTCATCAAATAAGGCGCAGATGATTGAGATGTTTGCATTGAATCGAGCAACTGACCATTGGAATTCATCTTTATTAAATAGCCATTTAACAAAGCCAAAACACACCCATTTACATGGTAGCCAACATCATTAAACCTTGGTTTAACCACCCATTCTCCTTTTGCATTTATACTACCTACTCTGTTTCCAATTTTAGCCTCTGCCAAACCATCTCTAAAAAGAAATATGTCATCAAATTTTGGTAAGGTAATTGGCTTTAAATCATCATTAAGCAACCCCTTTAGTGTTGTTTCTTCTCCAAATAGAGCAATGGTTTGTTTATAGGTGAATGTGCCATTTTTGTTGTCATATAAATATTCGTAGTTCTCAGAAATTATTTGCCCTTTGTTATTAATTACGGCATAGTTTGAACACTTTTTCGATTCAAAATTGTAGTTAAAAACAATAGCTTTCCCCTTTACAAAATCATAACCATGATTCCTGGGCGACTTAAACAGAAACTCTCCTTTTGTATTATAATAAACAGTTTGAACTGGTTCGTTGCCAAAAGCTTGGGCTAACGAATAAAATAACAAGAATAACAGAGCTGCTATTCGCTTATGAATTAGGTACATAATGGCCTTTTTTGTCTTGAACTCCTAATACAATCTTAGATTTTGGCGCCCAGTGAATTTCAATTTCATCACCTGATGCCAATTCATCGTATAATGATTTGCTAACTATAACAGAACCATAAGTGGTGTTAAAAGTGTAATGGGTTCTGGCTCTTCGAGTGGTTGAATGTTTATCGGTAATTAAGGCCTTAACTGTTAGTTTGGTGCTTCTATTTATGTCTCTAGAAACCACATAAGTTTTCTTGAGAATTACGTAGAGTATAATTAGAAATACTATTGGAATTGGAAATAAAAATAATAACACCGCGTATAGACCAGAAAGCGATAAGCCAAGCATAATGTATGCGAAGAAACCTAGGGCCAAAAGCCTAAATCGCATCCATTGCCATAGGTTTTTGCGCAAAACACGTTGGTCTCCAGGCTGCATAATAACTGAAAGTGGTTCGAGATTTTTGTATTTATCAAGGTCTTTTGTAGGTTTTTGAATAGAGGGCATTCTCAACTCGCCCGTTGTTCTTATGGCTTTATCTGCCGATGAAAGGTTTATTACCTTAAAAGCAATGTCAGATTTAGGTGCGTAATGAATCTCAACCAAATCACCGGCTTTGGCTTCTACATACGTAGCAAAATCAACCACATAGCCTTTGCCGCCTATTATCAACGAACGCTTAAACTGCGATGTTTTTCTTGGAATTCGCGTATGCTTTTCATCTACAAAACCTTTTATAATCTGCTTTTGATCAGACGATAAATCGGCTGAAACGGTATAGATTAAAAAGCCAATTACTCCATAAAAGAAAAGGAAAAACACCCCTAAAATTGAAATGGCAACCGTATCGAGCGGAACCATGTTAAAAAAGGCATAGGTGATGGCTGCCAATGGCACTATAAATATGAAGTACCCTTTTCGCCGTGTTGAAAGTGTAGCTCTATCGTCTACCGAGAGCCTTTCGGTTCTAATATCTACCTGTTGCATAACCCCTTAAACCTGTAGGCGCAAGGTAAAGAAATATGCAAAATCATCATTTATTCTCCACTGGCACGCCCAATAAATAAATAATTTTACCACCCCTCCCATTTGGCAACTTGCCCGACTCCCAAGTATAGCCTTCTTGTTTAATAGGAGCCACTAATTCGTCTAAATCTTTAGGCGCATATAATTTAAATAATGCAAGAAATCCATCTATAAAAGTTACTAGCGGTAGAATTGGAATGATATAAGTAAAAAGTAACCTTTCTAACCTGAATGGTTTTACAAAGGGAGCGGTAAATAAAACGGTTAGTGGAACAAAGATGGTCATTCCAACTACTTGCCATAAGCTATCGTTATTACCTTCTACAAACGCCAATGGTTGCCGCTTTTTCGCAATGTGCGTCAGCAAATTTCTGGCTGATTTAACATCAAGTTGATGCAAGGTGTTTACCATCACGTATAAGCCTTCATTATTAGCATTAAAATTGTCTATTGATGTTCTCCTTATAACTGTACTTTTAGAGATATAGGGTTCGAGCGTTTCGAAACCGGCACCAACATTAGATTCAATTGCAACAATTTTATTTGTTGTAGAAAGACCACGTTCAATAACAGGCATAAATGGCTTTGCCGCTTTTACTTTGCCAACAAACCATGTCATAAATTCATGAATGGAGCTTCTTAAAAAACCAGGAAACCATTTCTGATTCATGATTTGCGGCACTTGTTTTCTTTTCATTCTGTACTTAATTCTTAATTTTAGGCCAAATGTACTAATTAATTAGGCCATTTGGACTAAAATGAAAAATACCAAGGATAAAATTCTTGACACAGCACATCATTTATTCAATGAATTTGGAGTTGCGCCAGTATCTATTAGACAGATTAGCAAAGCGGCTGGCATCAGCCATGGTAACTTAATGTACCATTTTAATACCAAGCAAGAAATAATAACTGCACTACATGAAAGATTGCTTCTTGAAGCAATAGCACTAAATTCTAACTTTAGACCTGAAAATTTTTCACTCGCCGAGTTAAATAAGGCAACAGAGGCAGGTTTTACGATTTCTTATAAGTATCGCTTCTTTTTTGTTGAGCTGCTTTATGTTGCCCAACAAGATGAAGCGTTGCACAAAAGACTAATTGAAGTAGAACAGTTAAGAGCTAAAATGTATAAGAATGTTTTTGTGCTGGCACAAGAAAAAGGACTTATGCGCCAAGAAATGTTTAGCGGAGAATTTGACTCATTAATAACCCAAATTAGAATTCTTAGCGATTCATGGATTAGTTCAAGTCTTCTTTATGACAATTTGAAGGACGAACAACGTATAAAGAAATACGCACAGCTGTTAATGGATTTATTAAAGCCATATTTGAATTAAGGCAATTTTAGGATTGAACTTATTCCAACATGATGATCTAAAAACTCAAATTCACCTGTTTCTTCATCAGCAGAAATTTTAATCCAGCCAAACTTGGTTTCATTCTTAGTTCTGAAAAGCACATAGAAGGGGTTAGTTGTTTCTGCTTCGATAATCCATTTTTCAAGATAAGCTCCGTAGCAACCATGATTAGATATTACCGTAACCCCATAATTTGACCATTTGGCTACATCTACCAGCTTCTTAAAATCGATTGTTTCACCTGATTTGGCAAAGGGTAAATTACCGTCAACTCTTTCATAAACTACTTCTAATTCACCGCAAGGCACAACCTTACCCATAATTGATTGACCAGAAGAAGGTTCGTCTAGTGTCATGAGATGACGATAGTCTCTTGTAGCGAATAAGTTATTAAACGAGTCAATCTGGTATTTCACCGTATCATGCATAAACGGAGCATTTACTCCAGTTTTTACATATTCTGGGGGACAATTTTTTTTTCTTTGTTCGCTATCTTCAATAGCGTCACCATCATCCTTTTTACATGCAGCAAACAGAAATACAACGCTGAGAATAAAGTAGTGAAGTTTCATAGCTTTAATGATTTTTCTAGTAAACGATTGTTCAAAGCTTGATGTTGCATCTCCATTTGTTTGTAGTGAAAAGGCAATCACCAATATGGCTGAAAAATAGAATTTCCCATAATCTCCTTAACTAATTAACTATTTATCTGCTCCCAATTCTACCTTCTTCATTCAAAATTCTAAATTTCTAAAACCACCTTACGCAACGTCACCCAATAGCTTTGCATCATCAATACAAAAAAGAGCATGGAAAAACAGTTGTATTCGGTGCAAGAGCTAGCCCAATTTGCTAATGTGAGTGTGCGCACACTTCATCATTACCATCAGGTGGGTTTGCTTGTGCCAGAACACCGAACTGAAAGTGGCGCAAGGCGCTACACCAGAGAATCGCTTTACCAATTGCAGCAGATTTTGTTGTATAAACAAGCAGGTCTTTCGCTAAAGCAAATTGATCAATTGCTGGCAAAAGGAGCTCCAGAAAGATTGCGCTTGTTGCGGCAACAACGCCTTTGGGTGCAGCAAGAACAAAAGCGGCTAAAAACCCTGCTCAATACTATTGACCAAACCATTGTAGAATTAGAAAACACAAAAACCATGATGACTGAAAAAGATTTATATGCTGGTTTCAGCAACGACCAAATGCAAAAAATGCGCGATGAAGTAAAAGAACGCTGGGGCGAAGATGAACTTACCAAAAGTGAAGACCATTTGAAACAAAAGACCCCAGCTGACTTTAAAGCCCTAAAGCAAGAAGGTGAAGACTTGGTGGCAAAAATTGGCAAGGGAATGAACCTACCAGTTGACCATATTGAAGTGCAAACCAACATTGCCGCCTACTTTGAACACATGAAAGGCTTTAGACCTGATTTAACCAAAGAAGGTTTCGCCGCATTGGCAGATCTCTATGTAGAAGATGAGCGCTTTAAAGCCTATTACGAAAAGGTAGCAGATGGCTTAGCTGAGTACATTAGCAAGGCTATAAAGTACTTCTGCAAGTAAGAGTTGAAGGTGAAACGTGAAAAGTGAAAGGTTTAAGGTTTGAAGGCTTCTTTAAACCTTAAACTTTACCCATTTAGCAATTAACCCTACCCAAAACGGACTAATAAAAATGGTAAGTGCTATTACTATAACGCTCATTTGGTAGGTAAAATCGCTAATTATTCCTTCAGCAAAACCAACTGATGCCAGAATAAAACTAAACTCACCAATTTGAGCTAAAAGGGCACCACCAAACATGCTATGGCGCCATGAGTTTCCCAAAAGCCTTAGCGATAGTGCATTTACCATTTGATTAACAGTAAAAACTATTAAGACCAAGCCTATTATACTAGGCAGGTTTTTTGCCATAAAGTCTAGGTTTATTAGCATTCCTACAGAAACAAAAAAGATTGACACTAGAATTACCCTAAAGGAATTTAGGCTATCATGTAACCATTTATTACTGTCAGATGCGTTCATAAATACCCCGGCCACCAAAGCGCCTAAACTTGCCGAAAGCTCGAAGAAAGATGCCAACAAGGCACAACCAAAACACACAATTACGGCGGCAAAAACCTGTAGTTCATGGTCTTTAATAATGATGTTGTGAAAGGGAAGTGTAATCTGCTTCTTTCTAAACAAATAAATCATTGAAGTTACAATGGCCGCACCCCCAATTATTTGCATAATTAGTTCGTAGGTATCAACCCCTTTTCCATTTAGTAGAGTAATACAAATTAGCATGGGAACAATAACCACATCTTGGGTAAGAAGAATGCTAATTACACTTGAGTCTAGCTTGTTTTTTGGCCGCCTAGAGTTTTCTATTAGTTTTATAACAACTGCCGAACTGCTAATTGCGATAATAAACCCCAATAAAATAATTCTATTAGTGCTCCAATTAAAATAGTTTCCTAGCAATGCAACCACCCCAAGGCTAAAAAGTATTTGCATACCTGTTCCAAAAAAGGCAATTCGCCATCTCGATACAAACTCGGGTAGCGAAATTTCCATACCAATAAAAAACATGAGTATAACAATGCCTACATCACCTATATTTTGTGCCACTTCAACATTGTTAACCACCTTAAAACCATATGGCCCCAAAATAATACCGCATAAAATATAGGCAATTATATAGGGCTGCCTTAGCCGTCTTAAAAAAAGGCCAATTACAAAAATGAATACAGAAACAACTAGAAAAATATTTACTTCTCGGCCTAGACTGCTCAGTAAAATTGAGAGATTAAGCATTTGGCGTTTCTACTGGTTTGCGTTTTTCTCTTTTCTTTTTAGGCTTACCTAGGGTAATGGTTTTTTGAATTACCACCGTATTGGGAATGGTATAAACATCGCCTAAATCGTCGCGAACATGTAAGAAGAATAATGAAATGTCTTCTATTATACCTGCCATGGGTTCGTCTTTATCCAAAATGGTAATATAATCTCCAATTTTTAAGGGATGATTAAAATAAAGTATAATACCAGCGGTTATGTTAGACAATAACGACCATTGCGCAAAAAAGCCAACACCTAAAACCGCCAACACCGAGGTTACAAATGCCAAAACCTGCTCTCTATCTAGACCCCAAACACCAGTTAAAATGGCTACTAAAACTATTATATAAAGCAAATTAAGGGCCTTAAGAATAATTTTTTTACGCTGAAGGTTAAAGTCGGCATTTCTTAACCTACGAGAAATAATTCTAGATACTACCAGCTTTATTAAATAAACGGCTACAATTCCAATTGCTGAGTAAAGCCATTTCAATTCAGTTTGATCTAACGCTATCATTGTTATCATAAAATTATTCTTCGTTACCTACCCAAAAATCATAAACAACGGGCTTTGCTGCCAAATGTTCTTTAATATTGGCTCTTACTTGCAAATGGGTTTCATTATTAGAATAGGCTTTTAGTTGTTCTTCAGATTCAAATACGACATGCAAACCAATGTCGAAACCTAATGGCATTCTTTCATCGCCAGTTTCGGCCCGCTTGCCCACGTGCAAATGATACACTTCTGGCAAATTCTCTAGCCGCTTTAACTCAGTAAAAACCATTGCCCTATTTTCATCTGAAATAGAATCATTTAAATCTAGAAAAACCTCGTGTAAAAGCATTCTTTTTGGTGGTTTGTGGGCATCAGGCTTAGAATGCTGTGGCGCATCATTTTCTATTTTGGGCTGGCTGTTGCAGCTCACTATCGCAATGGTAATAAGTAGAATGAAAAGACTTTTCATGGTTGCTTTTTCAATTGTTTTGAATTAACCGTTTCAAACTTATAACAACATTACCAATGCACTTAGCTTAAGTTTCTACCATTGTAAATTACGATATTTGCCATGTCGTTACTTGCTCATTTTGAAAAGTTTTAAGCAATTTATTCCTATAAGTACACTTATAGTTTTACCTGCCATTTTTGTAGCTTGGGTAGGTGCATTGGTAATTGAATCAAACACCATAAGAAAAGAGCTGGCAGCAAAAGTTTATACCATAACAGTTCTTAGAGATATTGAAGAATCTGTTATTGGTAATACAGAATTGAGCGATGAATTGCTTTCTGATTTAGAAGAAGTTAAAACCAATGTGAACAATGATTTGCTTCTGCTTTTAAAGAATCAGACCAAAGAAAACAATTGGCAAACACTTGATTTATTGCGTAAAAACATAAAAGAGCTTCGAATAAACTTAAACAATAAATCTATTAGGTTAGATACCATGTGGAACCAAGTAACTGCATTGGGTATTTTGGCTTGTTTGGTTGCTATTTTTTCGGCCATTTTAGGCTGGAAATTTTTAAAACGAAGCGAACAGGCCAAAAAGCAAAATATAGAACTTCAATCAACCACTTTAAAGCTTCAAGAAGCCAACATTTCTAAAAACAGATTATTTGCCATAATAGGGCACGATTTGCGCTCGCCGGTTGGAACTTTACAAACCATGCTAGAAATGCTTGAGAAAGACCTAATAACCAACGAAGAGTTTCTAGCCAGTATTTCTAGCCTTAAGAAAGGAGTAGATGGGGTACACTTTACACTAAACAATCTTTTGCTTTGGGCAAAAAGCCAGCTTGAAGGAATTAACCCTGTTTTTGAAACCGTAAACCTTGAAAAAGTGGTTTCAAACGTAGTTGGTTTGTTAGAGAGCGATGCTCGTAAAAAGAATCTTGCATTAGATATTCATGTTAATGCCAACCACAGCATAAAAGCTGATTCCAACCATGTAGAACTTATTATTAGAAATCTGCTGTCAAATGCCATTAAATATTCGTTGGCAGGCGGAACCATTAATGTTGATAGCTCTTTGCATGCCAATAAAATTAGAATTTCGATAACAGACCAAGGTATTGGCTTAACCCAAGAAGAGATTAATGAAATATTGGGCAAAGGCGGAAAAACTGAACTTGGCACCATGGGCGAAAATGGCACAGGTTTAGGACTAATGCTTTGCAAAGAGTTTGTTGCCAAAAACAACGGAACGCTTAATGCCACCGGAGGCATTGGCAAAGGCACTACCTTCTATTTTGAGCTTCCTATTGCCAGGTAAAATTGGCTTAACGCAATATTGAAAACCACCCTTGCGTTACTTAGCTCTACCGCCTAAACAGAAACTTATAAAGCACTACTACTTTTTCTTAATTTAAAGTTTATTGTTATGAAGAAGTTATTGATATTGCTTACAGCAATGGCAGCTCTGCTATTTAGCTGTAATAAAGACGATTCAAATAATCCCTCTACAAGCGATTTAGCCAAACAATTTTTCCCAATGAAAACTGGTAGTTATTGGATATATGAGCTCTATAAAAAGCCAGATGGTGAGTCAGAAACCAAAACCGAATTTGTTGATAGCATTGTGGTAAGCGGCGATACCAACATAAATGGCCATAACTACAAAATTTTAAGAACCTACTCTGACTTGTATGGCAACTACAGAAATTATTATAGAGACTCAAGCGGCGTTATCCTTTCTGAAAAGAATAAGATCATACTAAACGCTAAAAGTATAAACGACACCATGGAGCGCACCAAGTATAAAAACGGCAATGTGGTTCTCTATAAAACCGCTGATTATTTAAAAGAACATGCTCAATTAAAATCAATTAATGGAGGTTTCGATAGCTTGATGATAGTGGAACACTACACATTTTCGGGTGCACTTACTCAAGACGATAAGCATCACTTTCCGGTAAAAACCGAGAGTCAATATCTAAAACATGTTGGGCTTCTTCAGCACCAACTTTTCTGGTTGAACTCGCCTACTGAAAAAACAATCAGAAAATTGGTGAGATATGAAATAAGCGATTAGAAGCCTTTGGAGTTCAATTGGTTTTCATATATTGCCAATTATGCGTTTATCTTTTATTACATTGCTGTTATTAGCCGCCACAGGCTTTTTATCTTGCCAAGATGAAATTGAAATGCCTAGGCCAGAAATGGAAAGACTGATTGGTACATGGCGACTTTATCAAGTTCACAGTTCTTGGTCGGGCATCTATAACACAGATTCAACAGGTCAACAGGTAGTTTTGAAGTTCAGAAAAAACGGAATTTTTACCCAAAAAAAATCTAGAGGGTCTTCATACTCCTTTATCTACTCGTTTGAAATTCCAGAATCTTACCAAAACGAATCTGATTATTTCTTCATAAACTATGAACCAATAAAGGAAGATCAAAGTGCACATAATATAGGAAGCCATGAAGCAAGGTTTTATGGTAATGACACTCTTTATTTATCCGAGCATTACATAATGGATGGTAGTAGCTATCTCTTTTATCGAGACTAAACTGCTATCCTATACAAAAGGCATTATTATCTAAACATCAATACAATTTAAAGTTCCCAAGGCTCAACTCCTATTAATAAAATCACTGGCTTACAGCCACTTACCCCATTATCATTTCATTAAACCCAATTGGCACAATAATAGAAATTATGATGCTGTAACCCTAAACACCAGTATCATGAAAACACGTAAACCCATTCTCATTTTATTAGGCTTAGCGCTAATGAGCACTGTCAGTTTTGCACAACGTGGCGGTCAATACCAACATCATCAACATCGCCACGGCAACAGCCAGCGTTTTGAAATTACACTAGATAGATTGGCCAACGAAACCAGCGACTATTGGAGAAAAGACATCATAGAATCGTACACCGCCAACAACACTTTTAATACCCAACAGTTTAAGCGCATGTTGAGGTATGTAAACTCTGATTATTACCGCTACCAGCTTGCCAGATTCGCCATGAAACACGTTAGCAACCCAACCCAATTCGATTTAGTGGTTCCAATGCTAAACAGTAGATATTACCAGCGAGAGCTAACCCATTATATCTATAATCACCCTCGCTATAACTGTCATTACAGAGCTCCAAAACCAAATCATCATCACAGACATCAGCCAACACATACCCCAAATCAAAGGCGGGGTTGTAGATAGCATATCTCAAAAAGTAGTGGTGCGACTTTGAGTCGTGCCACTACTTTCACTACCTTCCCCAACATGTTCTGTGTAATTTATTCATTCGAAATCAATCCCGAAAAACGCGAATCCTTCATTGAAGCTTGGCGCGAAATGACCCTTTTAATTCGCGAATACGAAGGTGGACTCGGCTCAAGACTGCATCAAGAATCAGACACCAAATACATTGCCTATGCCCAATGGCCAAATAGAGCCACTTGGGAAAACGCCAGCGATAAACTTCCAGCATCAGCCAATGCAATAAGAACCCGAATGCGAGAGGCGTGTACTGATATTTCTACATTGCATGAGTTGAAAATGGTGGAAGACTTGTTAGTGCGTAAGTGAATTAGTGCATGAGTGTTTTAGATTTACTAGATAATTAGATAAAAAGTTAAGGAGATAAGGGCTTTGGCTTCCTGTCTGTCCGTCCAGCAGGCGGACGCTCGGCCGCCTTGCAGTAATGATAAATGTTTAATGAATTGGCACATTGAGCGAAGCGATCAATTGCCAAATTGGCTAATTCAAATCATTATCACATTAAACAATTATTGAATTCCAATCATTATCACATTACCACATTAAGCAATTATTGAATTAAATTCAATTCTCAAATTAAAAATAATCGTCTAATTGAGCTAAGCGACCAATTGCCAAATTGGCTAATTCAACTCATTATCACATTACCACATTAATTAATTATTCAATTAAGAATTCTTTTTCCCGAAACCATAAAAAAGCTGCCCCCAAAAGCTTTTCGGAAACTCATCAATATCATCGAAACCGAGTTCTATTTCGCCATTTTGGGTGTCTTTAATATAATTGGTTCCGAAAAGATAATCCCAAATACTAAGGCTAATGCCAAAGTTAACACCAGGCATTTGTCCTTTGGGTAGGGCCTTAACATGGTGCCATAAATGCATTACTGGATTATTGAAAATGTACTTAAACGGACCATAAGTCCAGTTAAGATTGGCGTGGTTTAAGTGGCCAATGGCAATGGCAATGTAATGCACTATAAAAGCATCTTTTGGCTCGCCACCAACCAAAAGCATTACTACAAGGGTTTTGAGTGGTTTGTAGAAAATATTTTCCATCCAATGGTAGCGCAAATGCGCCGCAAAACCCATTTCTTGCACCGAATGATGCACCTTGTGGAATCTCCATAAGAACTCGAACCTGTGCAGCATAACGTGGGTAAACCACTGCACAAAATCGTTGAGAATAAAGAAAATGAGCAGCCCTAACCATGGCGCCATTTCTTTAATGTTGATGATTGCTATATCATCGGTTTCATATCCAAGCCAAGAACCTGTCAGTGCCGATAATTCAAATAACCCTTCTATCGCAAACCTGAATATATAGAAGTTGAAAAACATGTAGAAAGCATCTAACCAAAAATCCTTTCGAATCTTCTGTTGATTCTTGCGCCAAGGAAACAGCATTTCAAGAGCCCATACAACTAGGGAGAGAATTACCAACCACCAGAAATAATTCACATACCAATTGTTGTATTGAAATGTAATTTCTTTCCAGATGTAAACTCCATAATTTGAATAAGCTTTAAGTATTGAATCTAAAAAACTTTGAAAAACGCTTGAGTTTGCAGTAATCATTTTTTTATCCTGTTTAGTAGTTGAAATTTCTTCTTTTGGTGTTAGAACGAATGAACCTGTTTCAAAAGGCAAGTTGGTTGCACTCCATTCAATCCACGAGCCATCATAATTTCTTACTTGTGTGTAACCCAATAGCTGAGTAAGTACAAACGTGGTATGGGCTGATCGAACTCCTGAATGACAATAAATAACGGCAGGCTCATCTTTCTTTAGGCCCAAACTGGCCATTTTTCGCTGCAAATAATCCAGCTCGCGCAGCTTTTTGTTTCCATCATAATAAACACTATTGGCCCAATCGTAGAGCACACTGCCTTTAATTCTACCCGGTTTTGCAGCACCGTCTTTCTGTTTTTCTCCTAAATACTCTTCAGTGGTTCTGGTATCAATTAATGGCACTTTGCCATGTTTTACTAATTCTTCTACCCCACTTCTATCAATTTGAAGACTTTGATCTTCTTCATTTTCAAAAACAAATTGCGTGGGTTTTCTTTCCGTTTTGGTTGTTTCAACTTCAAAGCCAGCGTTCTGCCATTCTACCAGTCCACCATCAAGCAATTGCACATTTTTAAAGCCGTAGCCATACATAATCCACCAAAAGCGAGCAGCATCGCAATTGCCTTTGGCATCATAAGCAATAATGGGTTGGGTATGCGTAATGCCTAACGAACTCAACAACTCAGCCATTTGCGCTTTGCTGGCTTTCATTCCGCCAACCGAGTTTGCTGCATCTTGAATGTCAGGACGCCAAATTTGAACTGCACTTGTAATATGACCTTCAGCAAACTCTTCAGGTTTTCTCACATCAAGCAACTGCACATTTTCGGTTTGCATTTTTACCTGTAGTTCTTCTACAGAAACCAGTGGTTCAACCTGTGCTTTTGCTTGCAGCGAACCAATTATCAACCCTAAAACCCAAATAAACCTTGTGCGCATTCGTCCAAATTTCAGTTCAAATAATGGAATTTAAAGCAAGCTTATGTGTAACTATTGTTACGATGGTGTTTCAACCGCAACGGATATATTGCAGCGGTGTAGTGGATTTTGGGAATTATTTATGGGGTTAGCCCCATCCCATTGGAGCCGTCTAAAAAGTGACAAAAGCCGTCATTCTGAACTTGTTTCAGAATCTTGGAGTTCGGTTGACAGCCAGATGAATAAGATCCTGA
>JAGQWA010000300.1 GCA_020437725.1 Bacteroidota bacterium
ATGTCTGTAGTTCCGCCACCTATATCAACCAAAGCCACACCAGCTTCTTTCTCGTCTTCGTTTAAAACAGCTTCTGACGATGCAATTGGTTCAAGGGTCATTCCGGCCACTTGGTAACCTGCTTTTTCTACGCAACGATAAATGTTCTTAACAGCTGTTACTTGGCCAGTAATTATATGAAAGTTGCCAGCCAAAGTGGTACCAAACATGCCAATTGGATGCTTAATGCCGTGGTCTTGGTCAACCGTATATTCTTGCGGAATAACATGAATGATCTTTTCGCCTGGGTATGTAGCTACTTTGTACATATCGTCAATTAGCCTGTCTAAATCGGCTTGGCTAATTTCCATATCGTTGTTTCTACGCACAATAGAGCCCCTGTGCTGAAAGCTTCTAATATGTTGGCCAGCAATGCCCACATGCACATGGCTTATTTGCACATTAGATGCATTTGAAGCTTGTTCTACGGCATTTTTTATGCTTTGAACGGTTTGGTCTATATTTACCACAACGCCCCTTTCTACTCCAACAGATGGGCTTTTTCCGTAGCCTAGAATATCAATTTTACCATATTCGTTCTTTTGGCCAACAATGGCGCAAATCTTGGTGGTTCCAATGTCTAGTCCTACTGTAATTCCTGCTTCAGCCATAATTTTACTTTGCTACTATTTGGTTGTTAAACTTCAGATTAATGGTTTTGTAAACTCCCCAACCTTTTACCGAAAGCACCTTTTGGTAGAAGGTTTTTAGTCTAGTAACCTTGTTTTCAAGGTTGGTTATATCTCCTAGTATTATTCTTTGTGTTTCAATGTTTTTGGTAACTAATACCAAATCGTTGTGCTCGTCAACTATTATTTGCCCCACCAGGCCTTTTAAAATGGCATCGTTAGCTATAAACTGCGTAAGCACATATAAGTCTTGCAATGTTTCTGTTTTAAGCGAATCAGTTGGGTAAATGGGTTCTGAAATATTTCCAGACGCCACTAAAACATGTGCCGCGTATTTGTTTGATAACTTGAATTTTTGCCCTTGAGCGTTTATATAATACCCTTCGCCATTTTTAGGAATAATGCGTAAAACGGGTTCTTGTGGGTCTATTTCAACACGCATGTTTCCATTCAGCTCTTTAAAACATGTGGCGTTATACACAAAAGCATTCTGTTCTATTTTGTCTTCAACTTCTTTGGCTGAAAAATCAGTTGACTTAGTTGTTCCCAACTCATTTCCGGTTATGGTATAAACATCATCTAACACATCATGAACAGCCACTAAGTTTTTACCTGTGCCTTCTTCTACTTTTACTATGGTGGTTCCATGTTTTAGTTGGTTGCGTTGGGCATTGGCAAATGCCAACACAAATACCAACACTACACTCAAAATGAGCACCTTGCCATTAACTGAACCAAAAAACTGCGCTATGTTTTTAAGCATCTTCATACGGCAACTGCTTTTTGGTAGATGGATTGAATTTTTGGCACTAATAGATCAATATTACCAGCACCAAGCGTTAGCAAAAGTTCTGGTTTTTCAGTCGAAACGTAATCAAGCACTTGCTCGTGGTTTAGCACTTTGCCTTTCCCTGCTTTGCTCAATAACCAATTAGACGTTACACCTTTAATTGGCAGTTCTCTTGCTGGGTATATGGGCATTATGATTAACTCATTTGCCATTGCAAGTACTTCAGCAAATTCATTGGCCAAATCTTGGGTTCGGCTAAATAAATGCGGCTGAAATACTACTGTAGTTTTTCTTTCTGGGTAGAGTTTGGTTGCCGTTTCTATGGCGTATTTCAACTCGGTTGGGTGGTGCGCATAATCATCAATATAAACTGATGATTCACTTTCGAAAATGCGTTGAAATCTTCTTTGAACACCGGTAAAAGTGGGTAAGTATTGGCTTAAATCTGAGTACGACATGAACTCACTTGCCGCAGCCATTGCAGCCGTGGCGTTTAGCGCATTGTGTTCACCCGGAAGACCGTTTACAAAGCGTAGGCTTCCTGTTCCGCCCAACTCAAAGAAGAATTGGTGGTTGGCTACTCCAATTTGTTGAATGCCAAACTGCTCGCTATATAAACCGTAAGTATGCATGGTGCATTCCTTACCTACAAGAATCTTATTAGAAAATCGATCATTCACGATAATTTTTCCACCTTGTTGCGTCTGGTTGGCAAAAACCTGATAGGCTTCTTGCAGACTCTCATAGTTGCCATATATGTCTAAATGATCTGGTTCTATGGAAGTAATTATTGAAATATTGGGGTGCAATCTGTGAAATGACCTATCAAACTCATCGGCTTCAACTATGAGCACCTGCTCTTCAGAATCGCCGTTTGTAATGTAATTAGAGCCATAATTGGCTGAAATTCCACCTAAAAATGCAGTAAAATTCAGGTTGGCCTGTTTAAAGAAATGAGCCAAGTAGCAGCAGGTAGTTGTTTTGCCATGTGTACCCGCAACGGCTATAGTAAAGTGGTTTTTGGTTAATTCAGCCAGTACTTCTGAGCGTTTTTTAACCTGATATCCATTGTTGACAAACCAGTTTAGCAATTGGCTGGCGGCCGGAATAGCTGGTGTGTAAACCACTAAAACTTCATTTTTATCAGCATTACCAACCGCTCTCGAAATCTCTTCTATTGCATCAATAAACGTAATCTGCGCACCTTCTTTCTCAAGCTGTTGGGTAAGTGGAGTTGGTGTTTTATCGTAACCTTCAACATGCATATTGGCCTTTAGAAAATGCCTTGCAATGGCGCTCATGCCAATGCCACCAATGCCTACAAAATATACGGTCGATATGTTTCCAAAAGCCTTAGGCATGAGCTGCTTTAAATATTTCTTCAGCTATTTCTTGTGCGGCGTTTCGCTTGGCAAGGCCATTAGCCTTTTCGGAGAGTTTATTCAGCTCTACCTGGTCGTTTAATAGTTCGAGCGCAGTTGGAATTAATGATTCAACCGCATCAACATCTTTTACCATTTTGGCCGCTTGCTCGTTTACCAAAACCATGGCGTTTTTGGTTTGGTGGTCTTCAGCCACATTTGGAGAAGGAACCAATATTGACGGTTTGCTGAGATAGGTTATCTCTGAAATGGATAAAGCTCCCGCTCGCGAAATAACCAAATCAGCAGCTGCATAGGCAGTTGACATATCGTCTATAAAGGCCGAAATTTTGATGTTATCAGGAACGTTGGTTACTCGCTCTTTTATACCAGCTACGTAGTATTTACCAGTTTGCCAAATAAAGTTGACATTGGCAGCTTTTATTTCATCTATTCTTTGCTCAATGGCGTTGTTGATGGTTCTAGCTCCTAGACTTCCGCCAATTGAAAGGATGGTCTTTTTATTGGGATCTAAACCCAGCTTTTCAAGTGCTTCAGCTTGCGATTGTGGTTTTAGGTTTTCGCGAACTGGATTACCAGTTAGCACTAGTTTTTTGGCTTTAAAAAACTTCTCCATTCCAGGAAAAGCCACACAAATTTTATGAGCCTTACCCGCCAGTAGTTTATTGGTTATACCAGGATACGAATTTTGCTCTTGTAATAAAGTGGGAATTCCTTTTCGCTCAGCTACCCAAAGCAATGGGCCACTGGCATAACCGCCAACCCCAACTGCAATATTGGGCTTAAACTGCTTTACAATGCGTTTCGATTTTCTAATACTGCCCAAAATCTTCCCCGGAAGGGACAAATTCTTAAGCATATTAGAACGCTGAATACCGGCAATATTTAGCCCTTCAATCGGGTAGCCATATTGCGGCACTTTTTCCATTTCAATTTTGCCTAAAGCTCCAACAAACATTACTTCAGATTCGGGGCTTAGCTCCATTACCTTTTGAGCAATGGCAATGGCCGGAAATAAATGGCCACCAGTTCCACCGCCACTAATAATCATTTTTATGGGCTTGTACTGGCTCATTGCAATTCAGGTTCAAGTGGTTCTAGATCATCTAATGGTTGGTTAGGCATATTTTTAGGGTTAAGATCTTTGCCTTCTTCAACCCGAGCACTAACCGAAAGAATGATACCAATAGCGAAAGTGGTAAATACCACTGATGTTCCACCCTTACTAATGAGGGGAAGCGTGAGTCCCGTTACAGGGAATAAATGCACCGCCACGCCCATGTTTATAAAGGCTTGAATGGTAATTAAGAGTGTGAGCCCTACTGCCAGCAATGCCCCAAATGAATTGGGAGATTTTAGCAGGATTCTTATACTTCTATGCAGAAACAGAAGGTATAAACATATAAGAAAAATGGCTCCAACCAGCCCATACTCTTCAATTACAATAGCGAATATGAAATCGGCATAAGGGTTTGGAAGAAAGTTTCGCCAATCGCTTTTGCCAGGACCTTTGCCAAAAACCTGCCCTGAGGCAATGGCCATTTTAGCATATCGGTTTTGGTCGCTTAGCTCTTCATCACTGGCAAATTGTTCAATACGGTTTTCCCACGTTTCTATTCTACCAAAATTGAAAGCCTTACCCATTAAAATGAGAAGAGTTAGTGCCAAAACTCC
>JAGQWA010000301.1 GCA_020437725.1 Bacteroidota bacterium
GGGTAAGGGTTTGGCCAGCCCGAAAGATCTGGTCTGGCGGGGATGGGGCTTAGTCATCAAATCTTCTTGGTTTTAGCTCTAAAACTTGGTTCTCAGGATGACCAACAGGTTTTTTAGACAGCCCCAACTTCGTGGTAAATAAGACGTCAGGCACCCGAAAGGTGTCAGACGACAGTCAAGAATCCCTTTAACCTTTCACCTTCAACATATTAACATCGAAATCGTTAACCGTTTTTCATCATTTTAAGCAATTCGAGATGAAATTGCCCAAACTCAAATTCAGCCAAATTCAAATAGTTTACATAAAGCAATCCGGAAGTGTAGCCCATTTGTTCAGGAACCGGAAGCAGAGATATTGACTTTGCCATATCAACATTTTTTGGTTCGAGATTTTGACCTGATATTTCTTGCATGAGTTTTGGAAAGGCATCAAGAATCTTAATTAAATAGTGATGCTTTTGCGAGATTTCTCCATGGTTTAATCCTTCAACCGCGGCGTATAATGATGCCCAATTTGCATATTTGGAAACCGCCAGATTCTGAAGCATTTGTACGGTTTGGTTATAATACTGAAAATCAGGTTGGTATTGTGGACTTAACAATTGATTTCGGTATTGATAAAATGCACGAGTTACCAACTTATTTGCATGAAACATGATTTGTGCTCGGTCACCTAAGTCAGGCGACATTTTAACCAACTCGTTTCTTGATGCAGCTATCTGGTTCTCCAGACTAATATAATTCTGAATTGATTGCTGTTGAAGGTTTGAAATGGCCGCCAGATAACCACTGCTTGGACTGTTGAAACTGTACAAAGTGAGCACCATTATAATACTCGACATAATGACGGTTAGTGAACCAATATCGAACCAACGGTTGTCTTTGTTTCGGTATGATTTAACAAAGTAAAGCGGAACGAAAACCAAGATTAGTTCGCCTAATGATAAAATTAAAAGTGCGCTTGCCCCTGGCCAATGCATAATTTTAAAAAGAGCGAATACGAACAGTAGAATTCCACCCGTAAAACCAGCTATTAGAGTGGCTCGGTCTCTAATGCCTTGGTTGGTTTTGTAATTAACATAAAGGGCAAAAGGCATAAAAAGTAAAGCGGTAATTACTAGGCCGCTCAGTAGCATTACATTGGCTCCTGGCCAATGCATTACTTTAAAAAGTGTTCCTAAAATGGTGGTAACTCCACCAATGATTCCTAAGATTGAAGCTGTTTTTTTCATTTTTCTCAATTGTAACGTTAGTAGAAAGATGGTGGCCTCTTGGGTACGCTCAATACCTGAGGGGCCAAATTGTTTAATAGCCTGTAGAAATGCCTGCTGAAACTGCGCGCCTTGTTCCATCTGCTCTTCTATTAGGCAACATAAATGGTCAAGCAACTCATCTATTAAAGGCGGGTAAGTAATACCCTTATTAATGAGATGGTCGTAAACCTCGTTAATCTGTTTATCCGAAAGCGATATCATCTGGCTTAATGCTTCCGTGGTCTAACATGGTTTTCATGGTTTGCATAAAGTCTTTAAACTCATCAACCATTTGTTGAGCCAGGCCTGTGCCTTGCTCTGTTAGTTTATAGTAGCGCCTGGTGCGTTTGCCAATCTGTTCTATTTCAGTGGTTAGCACTCCGTCTTGCTCTAATTTATGAAGCAAAGGATAAAGAGAACCTTCTGTAATGGTAATCTTATCGTTGCTCATCAATTTCATTTTCTGGGTTATTTCATAACCATACATTCTGCCATTTTCTGCCAATAGCTTTAAAACTATGGTTTTAAATGTTCCCCTAAGAAGTTCTTTTGAATACATTGGGCGAATATACATAGAAACACAATGTATTGAAACGAAGGGTAAATTTTCTTTTGGATGAATGCTTAATCAAAAAAGCCCTTAGAATCAAATTCCAAGGGCTTTTCTATGTTCAAACCAATAAAAACTAGGGTGTAACTGAAGGTCTTACTTCTACCCATTGGCCAGCACGGTGGGCGCTAATGGTGTTATCGTACATGGCATCGCTACTAACCGATGGCAAGTAGAACTTACCTGCATAAGATGCGGTGAGAATAAGCCTGAATGTTTTGGTTTCGCCTCTACGCAAGTCATAATAAGTATAAACCCTATCGTCTCTTATGTCTTGGTATCTAGGCCTTGAAACGTCATAAAAATTAGATGTGCCATCCATTCGGGTATTCACAATTTCCCAGCCAGAAGGCAAAATTTGATTTAATGCCATTTCCTGATAATCTTTTCTAATGCCAGGGTTGTGCAAAGTAACATCAGCCATAAACTGGGTGCCTTGTGTTAAAATAGACGGGTCTATTTTATTGCCATCCATGTCGCTGTAGGCTACTGTCATGTTTAAATCGTTGTTGGCATTGGTAGTATCGCCGGCAATGGGTTTACCCGAAGTAATTACTCGCAAATACATGGTACTTTGGGTTTTGTTCACAATCTTCACATTACCGGTTCTAATTTCATTATCGCTCATTGCAACGCTTGCCAACGGTAGGGCAGTAGAAGTAACTTTTGTTTTACCGCCACCATATGCATAGGTAAAGTTGATGTTCTCTTTGGTTAGGTTGGCCTTTGCATATTTTCCGGCGGCTAACAAGCAGTATGCCGTTGTTTGGGTGCTCATCCAGTAGCGTTGGTTCATATCATTAGAAATGCTTTGCATGGTTAATGCGGCCTTTTTACGCTCGCCTAATTCAACCAAGGTTTCTAGAATCATGGCACGGTCTCTAAGGTCTGAGCCATAGCTATAAGACAGTTCGCGGTAAGGTTCAACATCGGTTTTTAAGTCGCGAATCATTTCTTTGGCCACTTCTAACTGACCAATTAATGCATAAGCTGAGGCCAATCTCCACTTAGCAGTAGAATTAATGGTTTGGTCGGCTTTTAGACGGTTCATACTGCCTTTATCTGGTGTTTGATTTAGCGCCAATAAATACAGCCTGTACGATTGTTCGAGCCCAATATTATATCTGCCATTGTCATTATTGGTAGAATAGTAGCTGGCAATTCGGGTTTGGTATTTCTTCCAATTTCTAAGCATGCTTTTTGGTACATCATAACCTTTTCTGCTAGCTTCGATAATGAAATGACCTGCATAATTGGTGCCCCACGTACTAGCTTCTAATTCGCCTGGCCAATATGCAAAACCGCCTTCATTAGTTTGGAATTGGCTTAGGCGTTTTATTCCTGCTTTTATATTCTCTTCAATTTGTGCTTTGCGTTCATCAGAAAGTTCAACTACTTCGGCCAAATACAATTGAGGGAAAACCGATGATGTAGTTTGCTCAATGCAGCCATGTGGATAGCGAATTAAGTAGTTGAGTCGTTTGTCTAAATCAATAGGTGGAATGGCCGAAACTTCAATTGAACCAGAATTGGTGCCTTCCATACCCATTGATTCAAATTCGGCATCAATGGTGGCGCCTGGTTCAAGAATATGTGAATAGACTTTGGTTAGCATTGGGTTAGGGTTGCGAACCATGAGTTCTACTTCATCTTTAGCATATTCGTTACCAGATTTTGCTGAGATTTTAACCTTTCCGATACCTACATTTTTCTTCACCTTTAGGTTGAAATAAGCCATTTCTTCACCAATTTTTGGGAAAGAAAGTTGCTGGGTTGCGCTGCCTACAATGTCAAATAATTCGTTGGCTACAAGTGTAACGGTTGCCTTTTTTACATGCTCTTCCATAGCAAAAACGCTAACCGGTACAGTTACTTCTTCGCCTGGGCCAAGCACTCTTGGTAAAGTGCCTAAAACCATTAAAGGCTGTCGAACAGGGGTGGTTTTTTCAGCACTTCCGTAAGCAGCGTCTTGAGCGGCCACAAGCATGGTTCTTACTGAACCCACGTAGTAAGGCAGTTTGATTTTATGTTTGGCTTTTCCGTTTTTGTCAAGTTTAAAAGGGCCAATAAATCTAACTGCTGGTTTAAACCTGTTAACCTTTGTGCCTTCAGGGTTTTCGCCCATTTCATCGCCACCGCCAACACCAAGTATGCGCTTCATTTCGCCAGAAAATGCACCAATAACATCGTTGTACATGTCGTAAGAATTAACACCAAGCGCTTCTTTGGCATAGAAATGACTCCATAATTCTGGTGTTTTAAAGCGGGTTAAATCAAGTAAACCTTCATCTACAACCGCAATGGTATAAGTCATTGGTTTACCAGTAGCTTCTGATACTTTTATTTCAAATTCTTCTTCTGGCCTTAACACATCTGGCATTTGCATTTTAGGTTCAAGTCTTGTTTCGGGGTCTTCAACATTTACATTGGCAATACCATAAAGTCGCATTGGTAGGTCGTTTTCAGTATTGGCATGTGGCTGAATGAGCATGGCGTTTACATACACATTTGGGGTCATTTCGCTGGTGAGTTTTACGTTGAAAGAAGTTTCGCCTTTCTGTGTTTCAACCCAAAACTGGTCTAATACCTTACTGCCATTTTCAATGCTTATTAAAGCCTTACCTTCTGGTG
>JAGQWA010000302.1 GCA_020437725.1 Bacteroidota bacterium
AATTTAATAAAAGATACAGAATATGAGCTAGTTAACGTCAAAACTGGTAAGCGAGTGGTTTATAAACAAGCAGTTAAAACAACGCTGAAATGAGCAGGTTAACCAAAATACAATTGGCAGTTGGTTTTCTGGTTTCATTTGGACTTTTACTGGCCTGTATCAACCTAAAAAAAGAGCGTTTCTACATTCAGAAATTGAATGAAGAAGTACAAGTGCTTGGACGCAACGTTTTGTTAAATGAAGTTCAAGAAGTAGAAAAAAGAAATTGTTCTAGCGATAGAAAAAATGATGTAGAAAGAGAGTTCATTGGCAAAAAGCTCGAAATACTCAAAAATGTTCTTGAATTAAGTCAAGATATTTCTGCAAATCAAAGTCTTTGTGAATCACTCAGCGCTGAGTCACTAGAAATTGACCTGTGTAATGATAATAAGGATACTTTGACAATTTATGATTCACTCATTTTGTTAAACAATGCCATAACTGCTTATCGAGAGCTTTTCGCTAATTCAATAGCTTCCATCGGAGATTTTAGTCTTTCAGTATCCGGTCTTTCAAATGCATATCAAAAAGGAGATTCTGCTCATTTAAAAGCCTTTTTATCATCACCAATCAACGATTGTTTGAAAGACAAATTCGTTTCTGTTGAGATGAATGGCATCGAGAAGTCAATGCTAAATAAAGACGGCGCAGTTGCATTCAAAATCCCAAAATCAGCCGATAGAAACAAAATCCTAACACTCAAAATGCTAAAAGCCAGAGACACGGTTAGTGTGCAGGAGCGGGTTTGGTTGCCGAAATAAGACTTTAGTTCCTAGTCTCTAGTCCCTAGTCTCTAGTCCCTAGTCTCTAGTCTCTAGTCCAAAGTCCAAAGTCCAAGGTTCAAAAGATTAAAAATTCAAAATTTAAAGTTTGAAGGTTAGCATTAAAACAATTCAATACTCAACACTCAACACTCAACACTCAACACTCACGACTCAAAACTGAAAAGGTTCATTCAGTATAAAGCTTCATGCTGCCATCATTGCCATAAATTTTGCCCTTAAGTTGCATATGGTTGGCATCTTCAAAATAGATATCAAGAATGTCAGTGCCGTAGGGTTCAAAATGCATTTCTAGCTGGCTGCTTTTGTGCAGATAGCTATAAGTTCCTGCACTCAAATCACCTTGAAACATGGCTGAATAGGTACCATCTTCATGAAATTTAAACCAATACATCTCTTTTAAACTGCCGGTTATTAGTGTTGTGCTTTTTTCCTGTTTTATCTCACCAATGTACCATTTGTGGTTTTGTAGCCAATTAAGGGCGGTTTCTTGATCGGTTTGATAATGCACCACCGATATAGATGCTAAAACAAATAACTTGAAAGTAAGAGAAATGCTCATAAAGCACCGAATATAAGCTTTGCGGTAATGGGCTGTGGCTTTTGCCCATGTTTTATCAATATTTGTGACCCTTAAAAATCATTATGAACTACCAATATTCTGTTCTCGATCGCTTTTTACGTTATGTGCAAATTGACACGCAATCTAATCCCCATTCTGAAACGGTTCCTTCAACTGAAAAGCAAAAAGACTTGAGCCGAATTTTAGTTAAAGAACTTCGAGAACTTGGGGTAGCCGATGTTGAATTAGATGATAAAGGTTATGTATATGCCACTTTGCCTTCAAATACTGAGAACAATGTGCCGGCAATTTGCTTTTGCTCACATGTTGATACCTCGCCAGAAACCACAGGAAAGAATGTAAAGCCACAAATTCATAAAAACTACCAAGGTGGCGATATTGTGTTGCCGGCTGATTCTACTATTGTAATTAAAGCAGCTCAACACCCTGATTTGGCCAACCAAAAAGGCAACGATATAGTAACAACTGACGGAACCACATTGCTCGGAGCTGACGATAAAGCAGGTTTGGCCGAGATAATGGACATGGTGGCTTATTTTCAACAACATCCTGAAATAAAGCACGGAACTATAAAAATTCTTTTTACACCTGATGAAGAAATTGGTCGTGGTGCCAACCATGTTGATATTGAAAAACTAGGTGCCAAATATGGATATACTGTCGACGGCGAGTCGCGCGGAAGCATGGAAGATGAAACCTTTAGTGCTGATGGTGCCACTGTTATTTTTCGCGGGGTGAATGTGCACCCAGGCTATGCTAAAGGCAGATTAGAAAATGCCATGAAAATGGCTGGCGACCTTTTAGCTGCCTTGCCAAAAGATTCTTGGAGTCCTGAAACTACTTCGGGTAGAGAAGGTTTTGTGCATCCTTACGAGATTACAGGTGGAATTGAAGAAACCAGAATTACCTTTATTCTTCGCTCGTTTAATGATTCTGAACTGGTTAACCATGCCAACCGCTTGCGTCAAATGGCCCAAGGGGTTATGGCAAATTATCCTAACTCAAGTTTTGAAGTAGAAACCCATGTGCAATACCGCAACATGAAAAATGTGCTTAAAGATTGCCCACATGTAGTTGATTACGCGGTTGAAGCCATTGAACGTGCTGGAATGAAAGCCCATAAAGGCAGCATTCGTGGCGGAACTGACGGCTCAAAACTATCATTTATGGGCTTGCCTTGCCCTAACTTGTTTGCTGGTGGTCATAGTTTTCATTCTAAAACCGAATGGGTAAGTGTGCAAGACATGCAGGCTGCGGTTAGAATGCTTATTGAGCTTGTTAAAGTTTGGGAAGAAAAAGGGGAATAGTTGTTTTGAGTTTTGAGTTTTGAGTCTTGAGTGTTGAGTGTTGAATTTTTAATCACAAGACCTTAGACTTTGGACTTTGGACTAGAAATTAGCGAATAGCGACTAGAAACTAGAGACTAGAAACCCTAAACTGCGTTTCCTTTAAACTTTAAATTTTTCCCCTTTAAACTGCTGGTTGTATGTCATTAGATTTCTCGCTCTGCTCGAAATGACCTTGGAGCAAGACCTTGGACTTTGGACTAGCGATTAGCGAATAGTGAATAGCGACTAGAAACTAGAAACAAGAAACTAGAAACTAGTGACTATAAACCCAAAACTGCGTTCCCTTTAAACTTTAAATTTTAAATTTTAAACTCTTGGACTAGTAATTAGCGAATAGTGAATAGCGAATAGTGAATAGCCATTAGGGACTAGAGACAAGCGACTAGAAACTGCGTTTAAATTTTCCCCTTTTTTAAAGCTTTAACTCAAACTCACCTAGTACTTTACCTGCTGATTTAGCTGGGAAACTCTCAATAATCACTTTGGTCATCCAAGGCTCGTATTGTTGGGTAACGAACAAGTCGATTTTACCAGAATTGATTTTCTCAATTTCGCCATTTGGAAGTTTCAACGTCATGAAAAGCGGATGGCGCTGCCATTTGTACATTTTCTTCGATTGGTCTTCGTTGGTGAACGTGAATCTAAGTCTATGCTCTTCTGAATTTACCTTCGCTTTGGTTTCTTCCAATGTACCTTTTACAAGGTAATTACTGTCAAGAGCTACTTTTTCAACTCCATTTTCAGCTTCAAGGCTAACAAATAAACCTAGAATTTGTGGCACTGGTTTAGGTGCAGGCACTTTTTTGTCAATGGTTTCAACTGGTGGCGCATCAGGTGCTTTTTCTGTATGAACCTGATCGTTATATGATTTTACTCGGCAGCCAGCCAAAATAAATGCAGTTGTAGTAATGAGAAGTATTGCCTTTTTCATGAATAATGCTCTGTGATGCAAAGATGGCATTCTTTTTAACTGAAAGTAAACCCTAGTTATTACCAACTCTATTTTTGTTGTAATGGAAGAGGCCATCAAGAAATCGTCAGGAATAAAGTCGATGTTGCTGTATGGGGCATTGTTGGCCATTATTCTGCTTGTAATGCAATGGCTCAAGCACAAGTTTGTTGCTTATGAGTTGAATACTGAAACCTATTTGGCAATAGTAGGTTCCATATTATTAGGGTTGGGTATTTGGCTTGGAAATAGACTTAACACCAGAAAACAAACTCAAAAAACAGAAGGTAAGGTTTCTGAAAACAGCCAGCCCAGAATCGAATTTCATTATGCCAATTTGAGTAAACGAGAGTTTGATGTATTGAAACTAATTGCCAGCGGATACTCAAACCAAGCCATTGTCGACGAACTTTTCATTTCCCTTAGTACCGTAAAAACCCATTCGTCTAACTTGTTTCAAAAACTTGATGTTAGCAATAGGGTAATGGCAGTAAACAAAGCCAAAGAAATAGGGCTTTTGGTCTAGTACTAAAGTGCCAAAATGCCAAAATGGTACTTTGGTATGAGCTCGTTTTCAGTAATTTGACAGTGGTTCGTGGCTGAATTAAAACAAAAAAATGATGAGAAAAACAATTTGGATTTGCGGTTTATTAAGTGGTGCACTTATCACCAGTTTTATGGTTGGAACAATTGCCTCAGCTGGAACAGATGGTTTTAGCTGTGATAATTTAGGTACGAGTGAAATAGTTGGTTTTT
>JAGQWA010000303.1 GCA_020437725.1 Bacteroidota bacterium
ACTTTTAAAAATGAAAGTGATTTTGACGGACTCATTGTTAGGTGGGATGAACATTCAAATGGGCCACCACATTTCTCTCTTAGTCAACATTACGGAGAACAGAATCAAATTAGTTTATCCGACACCGATACTGCGATTGTAAAAGGAATACAATATCAAGACGTCTACAAGAGTTTTAAAAATAACTCATATAATTACGTTTACAATATTAAATACGGTTTTGTTTTTATTCATGATACCAAAATTAGCAAGAAATGGTCTTTACTAGAAGCTTATTGATTTTCATACTAGTTTTAGCCATACTTGACTCCACAGGCCAATGTTCATTGGTTGGAACGAGAGGCGAGAACAGGCTTGTCGATTCAGACAAGTACCCTTACACCACCTTTTATCGGAATGATCCAAATGGCTCTTTCAATTACCATAGGAGCTTGAATGATGCCATAGACATTTTTCGAAATAGATTAGCGAGTTTGGTGATAGTTGGAAAGGCGGCGGAAGAAACCGAATTGCAGGATCGCATCCCTTACAATGTTTATGCTCAACTCTACAACTTAGCAACCGGACAAACCAATTCTTATAATACCGCGGTCAAAGAAACCAAGGGTCAGGAAGGGTTTCGGGAACAACTAAAGGCCCGTGGTTTTATACTACTGTGCGCAGTTGACTTAAATGGGAATGCCCTACCATCTCAAACACTGGACGATTTACGAGATGATATAGAAGCAATGTTTGCCAGCATTGACTATAACTATGGCCTTTTTGACGGAACAGTTTCCAACTCTCATTATGTTTCTAAAAACTTAATTCATTACCTACAAGCCTATGATTATTTGATGACAGACGCCATGTTAAGCGGCGACCAAAACCGCATTAAAGAAGTGCAATGCATTGGCAATGATTTACAAAAACTGGTAGGCGAGTATTTTATAGCAAACAAAATGCCCAATTTTAAGCTTTCTACTCTTTACCGAAATAACGACAACCACACCTTGCAAACGGCTGCTGTGCTTGGTTTGGCATCTGTAGTACTAAATCAACATACACATAATAGATTACATCCTAATAGACACCCAAGTAAATGGTGTAGAACTGCCATGTGGCGTATTGACAAAACCATGTGGGAAGGTTTGGGTCGTAATGAATCAGACGGCCATGGTTTCGCTGAAGGGCCCTATTACTTCAAGTACTCCTTCGAAAATTTGGCTCCCTATTTCATGGCCTTGAAAAACGGACATGAGGACGAAAGGATTAACCGATACGCGGTGCCATACTTTAATCTTAAAGGTTACACAAGCCCAATAGGCCTAGCTACAGGTAGGTATATAAAATACAATTTTGTAGATGACCCTGAATACAACGAGCTTTTTGAATGGGCAAATGAAATTCAAGAACCTAATGGACAACTCCCAACCGTTGACAATTCTTGGCCGGGAACAACTTTCATTGGACTAGCAGGATTCCGTAATCTTGATTGGTGTTCAAATCCTAATATGGACTTTGAAAACCTTGGCAACGCCCACGTTGATTTGCGTGCTGAATTTGTTGCCGCCGCTGTAGATGGATTTTACAAACGAATATTCGAAAAGCAACAAACCGCCTTCAAAGAAGACATCAGGTTCGACGATTACTCAATGATTATTAGAAGTTCAAATAATGCTGAAGACATGACCGACATGCATTATTTATACACGAATAATGTAAGAAGTCACAACAATTGGCTAAACCATAAATATGAACATAATCATCATGACATCGGCTCATTTTTGCTCACAGTAGGTGAGTCAAAACTAATAATTGATCCCTATTTTTATGGATATACCTTTCGCGGTGAAGTTGATAAGGCATGGAGCCACAATACTATTTTCATGCAGGATGATCCACCATACGGGGGCTTTACTGACTTAAAACCAAATACAGGTGGCGTAAGGATTCCTGGTTACGACCCCATTGGAGGATATAGAACAGCCACATTACGAAATTTACAATTTGAAGGAGATGCCAAGTACAAAGCCAATAGAGAGTTTATAGTTAAGGACTACAAAGACTATTTATACATAATAAGAGACAATATAGAGTACGATGGAAATGCCATTCATTCTAATTTAGCAGATAATAGATTCTCCATTTTTCTGCATGGTAATGGTTTTACAGGTACCTATCAAGACCGAGTAAATGGAGCCACCACAGCTGACAGTTCCTTTTTACTTGAACTTTTTAATGGCGATAGTTTAAAAGCCACATGGTCTAAACCATGCCTTGGCCCAGATTCAGCTAACGCTTATGGGGTAGTAGCTTACTTCACAGGACATACCAAGGGAAGCAGTGCCAACTTCTCATCATCAAAACTGAATATGAGCTTCCCTGTGCCTGAGAATGCCGATGTGAGTACATATTACCAACACCATAATGGTATGCAGGTATATATTGAAAACTCTGAAAAGGTTCAGTTCAGGACTATTTTGGCGCCTTATAGATGCAAGGCCGGGCCAAGCAACTTTGATATTATTGACTCGAATGACATATTGGCCCTTTGGGTAGCAAAGCGCCAAATTGGCGAAGAAAAATGTGCTGTGGCGTTTAATGAATCTAACGGCCCGCACAATTGTTTTTACCGAAATACCATTTCTGGTTATGGAGTAGTAACTGGTCTAATAGAGCCTACCGATTAAATTGCCTTTGTTGGAAATAAGATTAGCAACAACGCTTTTTTAAAGGGTAATTATATTGTTGGCAAGGCCACTATGAAAACAACAACGATGTAAAAGGAAAAGTTACACCAGAAAATTCAACATCTATAAACGAGATAAGCCTATATACGCCTGATGGTGATTACATAGTTTACCCTGATGGAACATCGAGAAAGAAAGAAAGCCTTGCTGCTCAAGAGCGATTCTCTCAAAAAGAGTTTACCCAATGCGAAGCCTTTGTAACGGTTTCTGTGTCAAAGGCTGCTTCAGAAAATCAGTTCAAGGCATACCCTAATCCATCAAAAGGACAAATACAGTTCAACCTGCCTTTGCAAGACCTTAAAGTTTGGAATGCACAAGGGCAACAGGTAATTCATGAAGATGGAAATACATCTCAAAACATCACCATTCAGCAAAAGGGCATGTTTTGGATTATGGGAAAAGCGCCAGATGGCCAAAATGTAGTTTCACAAGTAATTGTAGAATAGTAAGTTAGTTTGTTTTGTTAGCCTAAAAGCACTATGCCAGAAGGGGATGGTGCTTTTTTCGTTTAACCACCTCAATTGAGGTAGTGCAAATGTAAAAACTACCTCTTTTAGGCTAGAAACCGTATTAAAAAAATACCTCAAAAGAGGTAGTATTTTCTAAAACCATATGTGTAATGTTGAAGCTCATTCACTTATTAGAATGAAAAGCAGTTTAAATTCTTTAAAATGTGTACTACTTTTTAGGGGTTGAAATTGAGCAAAATGAAGAAGTCTACACAAGCAATAGTTATTAGTGCATTATTAACTCTAATTATTACCCAACTGGCAAGTTGCGGAAATGATAATTGTCCAGAAATTAAACAACCCCCAATCCAAGACCTTACAGAATTCGAAAAACAACGATTTCCATATGACACCATTGATCAACTCACCTTTCTTGTTATAAAAGACACCATCCTAGATACCATGGTCTATGAAGTGGTAAAAAGAGAAAAATTAGTTAGAAATATAGGAAATGGAATAAACATCGACAACGGTTGTGAGCAAAAGTTTGAATCAAGGTATCGTGGTTATCAGGTCACCTATCAATGTAAGATAAATGGATATTTTCTTATATTTAAAAACCGTGAATCTCCAACCGAACTATCAGTTACATGGAGTGCTACCAGTAAATGGGATATGGACAGTACTTACGCTGTACATGGTGCTCTAGATCGACACTTTGGCGTGAAGAATGATAAGGTAAACAGCGATACCGTGATGGTGCTTGACTCTATTGTGTTTGAAAATGCCTTTCGAGGTTCGGTTGATCGCTATCCTGCTGGTAAGACATATTATGCTTATTCCTACCCAATTGGGTTTGTATACCTATACGACGAAAACAATGATATTAAATGGATACTATTAGACTAATACTCATAATTGTAATAAGTCATTTTTTGGCTCAAAAGACTTATTCACAGTGCACAATTGGCAATGACAGAGGTAATAATAAAGGCTTTGTGAATGAGGATAAATATCCATTCACAACATTCTATCGCTCAGACAATCAGGGTGCATTTCAATATGGTCGATCTGTCCAAGAGTCAATTGATACATTTAGAAATAGACTCAGTTCAATTTTATCGCGCTACAAACAAGACAACACTTTAATGCAGCATAGACCAGCATTTGACACATATCAAAATCTCCATTCCCTAGCCAGAAAACCCAACGAAAGTTATCTAATAGAAGGGCAAGTAGAACCAAGTTATAAAAGACGCGAAGCATTCTCT
>JAGQWA010000304.1 GCA_020437725.1 Bacteroidota bacterium
TGCGCCAGTAGTTAATACATCGTCTATAAGCAAGTAGTTGCCGTTATTTTTAAACTTTTTAGAATTAAAAGCGCCTAGTAAATTTTCTATGCGTTCAATTCGGTTCTTCTTAGTCTGTGTTTCAGTTTGGCGTGTTCTTTCAATGGCTCTGCTCAAAATTGGTATTTCTAATTCTTGTGCCAGCCCCTTTCCAAGTTCTATTGCTTGGTTAAAGCCCCTTTTCTCTTCTTTTTTTGGGTGAAGCGGAACTGGAATAATTCCTGCCAGCGGAATGTTCCACTCAACGTTTTGCATGGCTTTACCCAACTTCTGCCCCATTTCAAATGCCAATTTTTTATTGCCGTTGTACTTTATATCGTGCATTATTTTTTGGGTTATTCCTTGCTTTGAGAATTTCATTAAAGCAAATGCGCCTTCAAATGGAAGTCGGCCTTTAAAAACATCATAAGCTGCATTGTTGGTAACTGAATTCCATTTAAACAGCGGTAATTGCAATGTGCATGATGAACATAATTGCTCTTTTGTTAAAAGCTTTGGAAGCTCGCAGCCCACACATAAATGCGGAAAAACAGATTTTGCTAAGTCTTTACCAAAAGAAATCGAAGAGTTTGCCATCAAAGATTCTTGGTTATTTCATTATTTCGCAAGGTGCCAATTTCTTTTGAAATAATTGAATATGAGAGCGTAGATTCAACCAATAATGAATTAAAAAAGCTCGCCAATCAAAGTTTAGCTTATGATGGGCTTTGCATTTGGACTCCTAACCAAACTTTGGGGCGTGGTCAACGCAATAATATTTGGGAAACCAAAGCCAACCAGAATCTCACTTTTTCATTCTATGCTTCGCCAAAATACATTATTCCTCAGGAGTCATTTTTATTGGTACGGGCCATTAGCATTGGAGTTATGCTGTATTTAGAAAGCCATATTTCAAACCACGATGTGAGCATAAAATGGCCAAATGATTTAATAATTGGCCATAAAAAAGTGGCCGGAATTTTAATTGAAAACACCTTTAGTGGCCACGAACTAAAAAGCATTATTGGCATAGGCATTAACCTAAACCAACTTTCTTTTAATAGCGAAAATGCAGGGAGTTTGACTTTTTTTAGCGGTGAACAGTATACAATAAGAGCAGAGCTGAACCATTGTTTGTTTTACATTTCAAAAGCCCTTAAAACGCTAAAAACAAATAGAACTGCCATTGAAAAAATGTATGATTCAGGTCTATTCAAAAAAAATGAGCTGTGTGAATTTGAAGCTCATAACCAAAAATTAATGGGCCAAATTGTAGGTACCGACGAATTTGGAAGACTTCAAGTTGAAACAAACGGCTCGGTGCACCACTATTTAAACGGAGAGATTAAAATGATTTACTAGCCAAAATCTTTATCCAAATCTCTAAAAGCAGTTTGATGCTTGTCTTTTTCAGATAGAATGGGGTTATTAATTGGCCAGTTTATACCCAAATCAACATCGTTCCATTGAAGACCCTTTTCAAATTCTTTCTGGTAATAATTGGAGCATTTGTATTGAAAAACGGTGTAATCTTCTAACACCAAAAAGCCATGTGCAAACCCTTTAGGAACCAGCATTTGCAGGCCATTTTCAGCAGAAAGTTCTTGCATTACATGTTTGCCATAGGTAGGCGAAGAAGGCCTAATATCAACGGCCACATCAATTACAGCTCCTTGGGTAACTCTTACCAATTTATCTTGAGCAAATGGCGGAATTTGATAATGCAGCCCGCGTAGCGTTGCTTTTTGAGACATTGATTGATTGTCTTGCACAAAATGGATATTAATGCCAGCATTTTCTAAAACATCTTGCCTAAAGCTTTCAAAAAAATAGCCCCTTTCGTCTCTAAAAACATTGGGTTTTAAGAGCTTAACATCAGGTATGCTGGTATCTATAATCTCCACTTATCAATCAATTTTCTGCGAATATAAATTTTGGCCTTTGTGCTGGTCTTAAAAAACCCAATTACCGCAATTGTGAAGTGTTGTTAAGGTGAAACTTGTTAATATTGAAACCTGATTGATTTAACAAAAAATTAAAGGCTGATGAGAAAAGTATTACTCGCATTTTTATCATTACCCGTTTTTGCTGTTGCGCAGCAGGTAGAGAACATTGAAGCACAAAAAGCAGCTCCAAATGCTCCACATGTACTTAAAGAGAGCACGGTAAAATCTCCGGTAATTATAAACCAAGGCACACTGCACCCTACAGGTGTTACAGGCAAAGAATGGTTATTTAAGGAAGTGGAAATTGGAACCACCACCTACGATTTGCAAACCAATAATGCTCTCGGAAATAGAGTTCACCTCTACCCCGATGGCTCTTTATCAACCACTTTTACCTTTGCTGGCGATGGGTCTCCTTTCGTTTCAAGAGGCACTGGATATGTTCATTATGACGGCACAGATTGGTCAACCGCACCAACTGCTAGACTTGAGCCTAAACGAACAGGTTGGTCTAACATTGGTGTAGTGAATGTTGATGGAAAAGACCGTGAGTTTGTGGTATCTCACCATGCCAACCATGTTGCCGACGATCCTTCAGGCGGTTTTTATATTTTAATGAATGACGCCATTGGTTCAAGTAACTTTTCTGTAGTAGAAGAAGTAGATATTGCCAAAGATGGTCCAATGTGGCCAAGAGCAGTAGGGCAAGGAAGCTATATTCACATTTTCTGTGCAACAAATCCTGACAAAGGCAAGCCAGTAAATGGAATTAGAAGACCAAATATTTACTACCGCTATGATGCCAAGGAAAATAAATTTCTTGATGAAGGAATTACCCTACCAGGTTATGACAGCACTAGAATCTTCTCTGGCAGATCAGATTCGTATTTAATGGATGCGAATGACAATGCGGTTGCTATTGTTAGTGGCGGCACCGGACAAGACCTATTCGTGTGGAAATCTACCGATAATGGTGATAATTGGGATGTTTTGGTTGACTCTTTCCCTGTGCCTAGATGGGTTGGTAATGACGTTTTTGCTGACACATTTGAATCTAATACGGGAAGTGTTGCTGTTTTACTTGATGACAGTGATAAAGTACATGTATTTTATGGCCGCAGTAGAGTTATGGAAGATCTTGCTCTTGAAGATTCAAATTCAAGTTTCTTTCCTGGTGTAACCGGAATGGTTTATTGGAATGAGTACACAAAAAATCCATCAATTATTGCTGGTATGCCTGATTTAGATGGAAACGGACAACTTGAGTTTTTTGAAGATCAAACTACGTTAGAAAATGGTGCTCGATATAATTATAACACCATTTCTTGTTTCCCAAATGCAGGTATAGCTGACGATGGAACCATTTATTTGGTTTACTCTACTCCTACAGAAAGTCAAGTATCACCTGATGGTCCACTTTATAGAGATGTTTGGGTGGTTTACTCAGAAGATGGTGGCGAAACTTGGAGTGATGCCGTTACTTTAATTGACAATTACTCTGAAGATGTATTTGCTCACATTGCAAGAACTGTTGACGATTACATTCACGTAGTATGGCAACGTGACGATTACCCTGGTAACCACGTACAAAATGGGCATAGAGAAACCATTAACAAAATGATGTATGCCGCAGTGCCTACTTCATTAATTAAGTCTGGTGCGCTTAAACCACTTAGATCTGGTGTTGAAGATATTATAGCCAATTTTAATGTGGCTCAGGCTTATCCAAACCCTGCCAACAATGTATTTAACTTAAGCCTTGAGTTAACCCAATCTACTCAACTTAATGTTACCATAACCAATACTTTAGGGCAAACAGTAATGCAAGAAAATTTAGGCAAGTTGCCTTTAGGCAATCAATCTATTTCTCTTGATATTTCAGCCCTTAACAGTGGTGTTTATGTTTACACTGTAATTGGCCAAACTGGCAGATTTTCAGGAGAGCTTATTGTTGAATAAGTCATCTCAATCATAAAGTAAAAAGGCTCGCAACCGCGAGCCTTTTTTGTTTTACACTTTTCTTAACCAGCTATTGTTCAAATTTAATCCTATCATTTTGAGCAGCAAATAATTAGTTTACCGACATAACTAAACCATGTGTCGTTAAATTTTCTAAATTGCCAATGCATCTAAGGTCATTAAGCTATGAAAAAACACTACTCTACAATTAGCTATTTCACCATTCTATCTGCCATTTTATTAATACCATTTGCCAGTAAGGCCCAATTAAGCGGCAGTTATACGTTAGACCCTACCAAACCTGGATCAAATACCAACTATGCCAATTGGGCTTCGGTAATAAGCGATTTATCATCAGGTTCTAGAAGTGATGGCGGCACGGCTCAAGGTTCTGGTGTTAGTGGCGCAGTTACCATTACGGTTTATGATACAGTTTACAGTAGCACAGCCATTTCAATTGGTGCCATTACAGGGGCTTCGGCATCAAATACCATCACCTTTAAATC
>JAGQWA010000305.1 GCA_020437725.1 Bacteroidota bacterium
ATCTTGTAAATTATGAACGGCCAAAAAACTCTTGTGCTTTAAAAGTTCAATCTCAGGGTGATCTTTTGGATAGTCTTTAGGAGCCGTTTTTAATTTTTCGCCTTCAACTTCGCCAAAGTATTTTTTAAAGTCTTTGGCATTTACAATGCTTCTATACTCATCAGCATTGTATTCAATTTCTTGCCTAATGGCCTTAATCCAAGGGGCAGGCGGCAAATAAGCACCCCCGGCTAAGAAACAATTATTGGGTTCTATGTGTAAATAATAGCCTGCTCTATCGTGTGGTTTTTTTGAATATGCCACAATATGCGCACCCATATTGGTTTTATATGGCGTTTTGTCATTTGAGAATCTTGTGTCTCTATAGATTCTAAAAATGGCCTTTTTAGCTTCAACGTCACCAACTAAAGCATCAAATTGGGCAATAGAAGCAATTAATTTTTCAATAAAACACACAAAATCTTGCTTTGCTAACTCATAGATAGATTTGTTTTCAGCAAACCACTCTTTGTTATTATTTGAATTTAAGCTTGATAAAAATTCGAGCGTAGCGGTTGGTATATAATTCACTGTTATTTGAATTTCGTCAAAAATAACAATGCACTCATTATGAGTTAAATGTAAAATTTTGATTTGAACATTTTTAGAAATTTCATTTTAAGAAGCCAAGCTATTATATTTTTGAACCATGTCGAAAGTGCTTTTAATAGCTGGTATGCATAGATCGGGCACATCTATATTATCTAGATGGGTGCACGAAATGGGCATTAATATGGGCAATAAACTGCACCCAGTTAGCAAGCCAGATAAAGAAGGGCACTACGAAGACATAGATTTTCTAAACTTTCACAGAAAGTTATTCGATCATAATAATCTGCCTTATACCGTTAAAAACGGCGAAAAGATTAAAATTCCTGATAAGTTCAAAGAGCAAGCTATTGCACTTATTGAAACAAAATCAAACCAAAAACAATGGGGTTTTAAAGACCCACGCACTTGTTTATTGTTGCCTTTTTGGCATAAAAATTTAACTGAACAAGGGCACGAAGTTTATTACCTTATGCTCTACCGCAGAAAAAAAGATGTGGTAAAGTCTTTAATGAAAAGGCTTTATAAACATCATAAAAAAAGAGCTGGCCAATGGCCTTTATTTGGCAAATACTGGAAAGATCATTTAAAACTTACTTTGAGAAAAAAGGAGTTTGAAAAAGAGTTTTCTGACTCATATGAGCGCCATTTACACGAAATGACTGGCTTTACGCTTGAAGCTAATCCACGTAATTTATTGCATGTGCAATATGAGTCTATGATTAAAGAGCAAGATCAAATAATTGCTCAACTCGAAAAGTGGGGCTTCTGCACAAAACCTTTCTCATTAAAAACCATATTTGAAGAAAAGCTTCTTTAAAATTTGACCCATTACCCAGACCGTATTCAACCTGCCATTACTTGGTTTAACCAGTTGGGCTGGCAACCTATGCCATTTCAGGTTGAAGCTTGGCAGGCTTTTCTAAATGGCAGTAATGGTATGGTAAATGCCCCAACAGGCAGCGGAAAAACCTTTTCGCTACTGATACCGGCCATGCTAGAAAGTCTTCTAAAATTTAAAGAAGCCAATGGTGAAAAAGGCTTGCAACTTATTTGGATAACTCCTATAAGGGCACTTTCAAAAGAAATTGAATTGGCTGCCAATAGAGCCGTTCAAGGCCTTGGTTTAAACTGGCAGGTAAAAGTCAGAACAGGCGATACCACAACAAAAGAGCGCGAACAAATTAGAAAACGACCGCCTGAGTTGTTAATAACCACACCTGAGAGTTTGCATTTAATGCTGGCATCAAAAAATTATGCAAAGCTTTTTAAAAACCTGAGTGCCATTGTTTGCGACGAATGGCATGAGTTAGTGGGTTCTAAACGCGGCGTATTAATGGAATTGGCGCTTTCTCGATTGAAAACAGTAGTGCCAGCACTTAAAATTTGGGGCATTTCTGCAACCATTGGCAATATGCACCAAGCTGCCGAAATTCTTCTTGGTAATGATATAGAGAAGCCATGGGAATTCATTAAAGCCAACATTAACAAGCAAATTGCTGTTGAATCTATTTACCCAAAAGAGCTAGAAGTTTTGCCTTGGGCCGGGCATATGGGTGTTAAACTTCTTGAATCAGTAATTCCCATATTACAGAAAAGTGAGAGCACACTCATTTTTACCAATACCAGAAACCAAACTGAAATATGGTACCAAAAACTGCTTGAAGTTTACCCTGACTTGGCAGGCGGTTTGGCCATGCACCATGGAAGCATGAGCAAAGAAATTAGAAATTGGGTAGAAGATGCCTTGCACCAAGGCCAATTAAAAGTGGTGGTTTGCACAAGCAGTCTTGACTTAGGGGTTGACTTTAGGCCGGTTGAAACCATTATACAAGTTGGTAGCCCAAAAGGCGCCGCGCGTTTTCTGCAAAGAGCCGGTAGAAGTGGCCATAGACCTGGAGCCAAAAGCAAAATCTATTTTCTGCCAACCCATTCGCTTGAGTTGGTTGAGTCTGCCGCATTGCAACAAGCCGCAAAAAGCAACACTGTTGAAAAGCGCACACCATTTATCCGCTCTTTTGATGTGCTTATTCAATATCTGGTTACACTGGCCGTATCTGATGGTTTTAAACCAGATGAAATTCTACCTGAAATACAATCAACTTTTTCATTTAATAGCATAAACCAATTTGAGTGGAACTGGGTACTTAATTTCATTACTTCGGGAGGTGAAAGCTTACATGCTTATGATGAGTTTCACAAAGTAATAGTTGACCAAGACGGTTTATATAGAGTTGAAAGCAGGAGAGTGGCGCAAAGGCACCGACTTAGTATTGGCACCATTGTAAGCGACCCGTCATTGAGTGTTAATATGGTAAGTGGCAAGCGAATAGGCACTATAGAAGAGTCGTTTATTGCCAGTTTAAACGAAGGTGATACGTTTTGGATGGCCGGCCAACCATGGGAATATGTACGAATAAAAGGCATGGTGGTGCAGGTAAGAAAGTCAAAAAAGAAAAGCGGCAGAACACCATCTTGGGGTGGGGGAAGAATGCCTTTGTCAACCGAATTAGCTGAAATTTTAAGGCAGAAACTGCATGAACATGCCATTTCAACCGATAAAGAACTGCAGTTCTTGCGGCCACTTTTTGAGCGGCAAAAAGAAGAATCTATCATCCCTAACAAAAACCAGTTTTTGCTTGAATACTATCACAGCGAAGAAGGTTATCATCTGCTGGTTTATCCTTTTGAAGGTAGAAATGTGCACGAAGGCATGGGGGCACTATTGGCTTACAGATTGGGCATGATTGAACCGCGCTCTTATTCTATTGCCATGAATGATTATGGTTTTGAATTACTGAGCGATTTGCCTATTCCCATTGAAATTGCCCTTGATTCTGACATTTTCTCGGTAATTGATTTACACAACGATATTATGGCAAGCATAAATGCCACCGAAATGGCGCGCAGACGGTTTAGAGACATAGCCAGCATTTCAGGAATGGTATTTAAAGGCTATCCTGGTAATCATATAAAAGACAAGCACATACAATCATCATCTCAATTGTTCTTCGATGTTTTTTCTGACCATGAACCAGATAATTTATTGCTAATCCAAGCTTTTGATGAAGTGATGACTTTTCAGTTAGAAGAGCAGCGACTTAGAAATGCTTTGGAGCGAATTGCTAAACAAGAAGTGGTGCTTAAATATCCTTCTAAGCCAACACCATTAGCTTTTCCAATAATGGTTGATAGACTAAGAGAACGCGTTACCACCGAAAAATTGGAAGACCGTATTGCTAAAATGCAGCTTGAATTCGACTAGCAACCACACGGCCCAGTAGCAATGTCGTCATATCGAATTATTTCAAAACCGTTTGGTTTGGTAGAATCAGAAAGGAACATGAGATGATCAAAAGAGCAGTAACTCGAGTAATAGTTGCAAACAAAATCAGGCGTACCATCTCTATTTAAATCGCCCACCCAAATAACATCTATTTGACCATAGCCATCATATTCTCCTTGCACTTCGGTTTGGAAGGCCAGTATTCGCGAGCCGTTTTGGTCTCTAAAATTCACAAATGATATGAAAGGTGTGCGCGTGGTTTCAATCACATAATTTTTTCCGTTATAAAAAACAGCATGCGAGTTTCCATTTGCTTTCCATTTTAAAGCGGGTAATGGGCCGGGTTCAATTTCGCCTTCATCAATTATAAATGTGCAGCTGTCTTTAGCACTTAAAACAGCCTCTTGATACAAATCGAAATCTAAATGATCAACAGCTTTTGTCATTTCAAACTTTAGTGTAGAAGGCGTTACCTTGTTTTTATACACCACCAATTTTTTAGCATTATGCCATTGCATGGTGTCAAAATTCTTTCCTATTTCGC
>JAGQWA010000306.1 GCA_020437725.1 Bacteroidota bacterium
TTGAAAAAGAGAAAGCTTAAATCTGGT
This sequence comes from Bacteroidota bacterium, assembly GCA_020437725.1. Lineage (GTDB taxonomy): Bacteria > Bacteroidota > Bacteroidia > CAILMK01 > JACPUW01 > JAGQWA01. Next base: position 28 of record JAGQWA010000306.1, read on the forward strand.
GATAGACTCGTAATTTCAGATCAGGAATATGCTCAACTTGCCGCTGCTGTAATTATGGTGGCTATTGTTGCCTATTTTAGAAGTTCTGAGACAAAAGGCAATTCTAGAAAGCACAGTGACTCTATTTTAAAATCGCTTTTTTCTGATCAAATGAGCAATGAAGAAGTTGAAATTGAAATTGAAAGAATGTATGGCATTTCAATTGAATATGATGAGCACGGCATTCCTAAAGAGTTAAAAAACTCATCGGATCAAAGTGCCTTTCAAAATTGGTTGCTAAATGGACCAACAATGAGCGATGAACAATTTAAAGCTTTCAACGAACATCGAAATTCATTCAATAATTGGCCGAATTAACTGCTCTTCTTGATACATCAATTCTAATTGATTATTTCAGAAAAACTGATAAGTCAAAATCTGCACTCTTCGAGCTATCAAATAACTACAATTCATTTGCAGTTTCTAATATTACCTATTTTGAAATAATGTGTGGGATTAGTGCAAAGCAAAAAGACTTTTGGATGATTTTTTTTTCAGAAGTTAATGTGTTGCCATTCTCCAATGAAATGGCAATTGTTTCTGCCAACATATATCAATCTTTAAAGTCAAAAAGCAAATTAATTCAGGCACCGGATATTTTTATTGCAAGTTGTGCCATTGTTTCTTCCTTACCACTAGCTACCTTAAATATTAAACACTTTAGCAGGGTTGAAAATGTAAAAATTGTTGACATTGAATAAAAAAAAGCGCAACCAAAACTGGCTGCGCTTTTATCATATCAATAACTCTATAGTCTAAATTTCTCTGTTAATATCCCAGGCTTCTAGGTAATCGGCTACTTTTCTAACAAACGAGCCACCTAGCGCACCATCAACCACTCTGTGATCGTAAGAGTGCGAAAGGAACATTTTATGTCTAATTGCAATTACATCACCAGTTGGTGTTTCTAAAACGGCCGGTTTCTTTTGAATAGCACCAGTTGCCATAATGGCTACCTGTGGTTGGTTAATAACAGGAGTACCCATTACGTTTCCAAAAGTACCCACGTTGGTAACAGTGTAAGTACCTCCTTGAATTTCTTCTGGCTTTAACTTATTAATTCTTGCTCTTGCGGCTAAATCGTTTACACGTTTGGTTAAACCCAATAGGCTCAATTCATCGGCATTATGAATAACCGGAACAATTAAGTTACCAGAAGGAAGTGCAGTTGCCATACCAATGTTAATGGCCTTGCGCTTAATAATTTTATCACCTGAAAGCGAAACGTTTACACCGCGCATTTCTTTAATTGCAGCCACAATGGCTTCTAAGAAAATGGGAGTGAAAGTGATTTTCTCGCCATATTTAGCTTCGAAAGCATTCTTCACTTTGTTTCTCCACATAACCACATTGGTCATATCGGCTTCAACCATAGATGTAACGTGGGGCGATGTATGCTTACTCATTACCATATGGTCGGCAATAAGTTTACGCATACGGTCCATTTCAACAATTTCGTCGCCAGGATAAATTGGCACATCAACTTTGTGTTGAACTGGTGCAGCAGCCGGCGCGCTACTAGCTGATGCAGAAACAGGTGCAATTTGTGGAGCAGCTGTTCTGTTTTTAACGTAGGCTAAAATGTCTTTTTTGGTTACTCTGCCTTCACTTCCAGTACCTGGAACAAGCTCAAGCTCATTCATGGCAATGCCTTCTGTTTTAGCAATATTCAAAACAAGCGGAGAATAAAATCTATCGCTTGCTGGCTTATCTAACGTAACTGGTGCCGCCACTGGTGTTGCTTCTTTTACAGCTGCTGGCAATGGTACTTCTTTAGCCAATTCTTCAGCTTTTTTCTCTTCGGAAGGTGCATTTGCTTTTGGCTCATTTGCAACCGCGGCATCAGTTGAAATGATGGCTACGGCTTTACCCACGGCAACTACATCGCCTTCATTGAACAGCAATTTTTCAATTACACCATCAACTGGTGATGGTACTTCTGAGTCAACTTTATCGGTGGCAATTTCTAATATGGCTTCGTCAAGCTCAACGGCATCGCCTGGCTGTTTTAACCATTTAAGAATGGTTGCTTCGGCAATACTTTCGCCCATTTTGGGCATAATTAATTCAAACTTGTTTGACATTTAAGCTGGTTTTGCGTTAGTCATAATATGCTAAAAAGCGGTGCAAAAGTATGGTTTCAATTTGTACTTTTTGGGTTGAATTCTATTCTAAAATTGCGGAAGATTAAGCAATAACCTTCTAAGCATTTCTAAGCCCATAATGGCTGTTAAATGTGTGTTTCTAGCTCTGTCGCTTCCAAACTGCCATTTTTTGGTTATGGTTTGGTTTTGAGAGGCTACGGCAATCCAAACTGTACCTACTGGTTTGTTGGGCATACCGCCGCCAGGGCCAGCAATACCGCTGGTAGCTATGGCATAATCAGTTCCTAATTTTTTGCGGCCTCCTTCAACCATTTCAATTATGGTTTCTTCGCTAACCGCTCCGTGTTCAGTTAGTGTATCATGTTTTACACCTAGCAATTCTTTTTTCAACCTATAAGAATAGGCTACAATAGAGCCTTCATAATATTGAGAACTTCCGGGTGTTTGGGTAATAAGTTGTGCCAAATAGCCTGATGAGCAACTTTCAGCAGTTGATAGGGTTTTGCCTGTTTTTAAAAGTTGTTCGCCAATAACTTGCGAAATGCTTGTATTGCCCTCACCAAAAACAATAGTGCCAAGGGTTTGTTTAATGCTATTTGCCAAACCAGCAATTTGACTTTTCGTGTTGTTTTCACCTTCAGAAACGCCTGTTAATCTCAGTTTTACCATTCCCGGACTAGGCAAATAAGCTAGCCCAATGTGCGCTGGCATGGAATCTTCAATGGCTTCTAATTGCTGTGCTATTCGGCTTTCGCCAACACCAATAGTATGTAAATGATGATGTATAATCTCTTGCCCGTTATTAAGAATCTCTAAATAAGGCAATAAACCATTTTCGGTTATGTATTGCATTTCATGAGGAACACCGGGCATAGAAACCAAAATTTTACCATTATGTTCAATTAGCATTCCTGGAGCGGTTCCCATTTTGTTTTGCAACACCATACAGTTTTCAGGCACAAGTGCTTGCAATCTATTTACTTCTAGAATGGGTCTGTTCTTCTTAGCAAAAAACGACTCTACTTGAGCCAAAACGTCATGATTCATTACTAGTTCAACCCCAAAATATTCGGCAATGGTTTTTTTGGTTATATCATCTTTAGTAGGGCCTAAACCGCCAGTTGTAACCACTAAATCGGCATTAGCTAAACAATGGTCTAAACCTTTTATTATGGCTTCTTTTTTGTCAGAAATGGTATTTCTTTCAACCACTTTTATGTTTAAACCTTCTAGCTGGCGTGCTAAATATTGCGAATTAGTATCGAGCGTGGTTCCATTCAAAATCTCGTCGCCAATAATTAATAGGGCTGCTTTCATAATTTTATAACACTACAAATGTAGAAGCAGTTTTTAGGGCTGTTTGTTCAAATTATAAATTCAATTAAACCGCCAACTATTTTTGTCATTATGGTTGTTAGCCAAGTACAAAATTTCATTACAGAACACAGCCTTTTTACAAAAAACGAGCTGGTTATTATTGCCATAAGTGGTGGCAAAGACTCTGTTTCGCTTGCTCATGCACTAAAGGAGCTCGATTTTGAAATGATGTTGGCGCATTGTAATTTCAATTTGCGCGGACATGAAAGCGATGGCGACGAGGCTTTTGTAAGAGAACTGGCAAATGATTTTGATTGCGAAATTGTGGTTAAACACTTTGAAACCAATTTACTGAACGAACCTGGTGAATCTATTCAAATGACCGCCAGACGTTTGCGATACGGTTGGTTTGAAGAGCTTTTAAAAGAATATCCACAGGCGGTTTTGGCCACGGCGCATTCAGCTAACGATAATACCGAAACCCTTATTTACAATCTAACTAAAGGCACAGGCATTAAAGGTTTGCGGGGCATTGCACCTAAATTAAATGGTTTGGTTAGGCCCCTGCTTAGCTGCACCAGCGAAGATATTTTAGCCTATTTAGGAGAAAACCAATTTGCCTATCGCGAAGATTCTTCGAACGACTCTGATAAATATGCACGCAATTTTATTCGCCGCCATGTGGTGCCAAAACTCAAAGAAATTAACCCCAGTTTGCACCAAACCATGGCCAATAATGCACGGCATTTTAATGATTATGCCGCCTTTAGTTACGAAGCCATAGAACAGATTAAAGATGATTTTAGCCAAGAAGATTCAAGCGAAATTATTATAGACTTAACTGGCCTTAAAAAAATTGATGGTTACCGAAGTGTGCTCATTGAATGGCTGGGCGAATATGGTTTTAACCCTACCCA
>JAGQWA010000307.1 GCA_020437725.1 Bacteroidota bacterium
TGATAATATAAGTTTTAATGGTTTTTTCACTGTATTCTCTTTGTAGTATTGCAGAGTCGTCAAAAATAATGGCGGCAAGGCATAACTGAAATAAGGAATGAAAAACCGCTATTTTGATTTAATAGACCAAACTTTTGATTGGCCTGTTTTCGACTTAGGTCTAGACGATGATAACCTTACCATCTATGGCTTAAACGTAAACGAAATAGTCAAGGAGTTTGGTTCGCCTTTAAAAGTATTTTATCTGCCTAAAATTAGAGAGCAAGTGCAAAATGCACGCAATATGTTTCAGCAGGCCATAAAAGAAATAGATTATAATGCCGGTTATACTTATTGCTATTGCACCAAAAGTTCACACTTTTCATTCGTGCTAGATCAAGTGCTTTCAGAAAATTCTCATTTAGAAACATCATCTGCATTCGATATGTTTTTAATTGATGCTCTTTTCAAACAAAATAAAGTTACCAAAGACACCTTTATACTCTGCAATGGCTATAAAGTAGAAGAGTACAAACAGAAAATATCTGAATTTTTAAACCGAGGCTTTAATAACGTAATACCTATTCTAGATCATTTAGAAGAATTTGATTATTACGACGAAAATGTGAACGAACCATTTACTCTAGGCTTAAGAATTGCCGCCGAAGAAGAACCTAATTTTAGTTTTTATACTTCTCGGCTTGGAATTAGATACAAAGATTTAAAGTCACTATATCTTAAAAAAATTAGACCCAATAAAAAGGCCAGCTTAAAAATGCTGCATTTCTTTATTAATACCGGCATTAGAGATACAGCCTATTATTGGAACGAGTTAAACAAGTGTATTGATGTTTACTGCGACTTATGGGAAGTTTGCGAAACGCTTGACTCATTAGATATTGGTGGCGGATTTCCAATTGCAAACTCGTTGAATTTCGACTATGATTACCAGTACATGATCAAAGAGATTTTATCGGTAATTAAGGCTAAATGTGAGCATAGAGGAATACCGGTGCCACATGTATTCACAGAATTTGGTAGCTACACAGTAGCCGAATCTGCATTTAATGTATTCTCTGTTTTAGGCCAAAAGGAGCAAAACGACGCCGAAAAATGGTATATGGTAAACGGCTCGTTTATTAATTCTATGCCAGATGTGTGGGCCATAGACCAACGGTATATTCTACTAGCTGCCAATGCCTGGAATATGGAGTACCAGCGCGTTAACCTTGGTGGGCTAACATGTGATTCTATGGATTATTACAATTCTGAAGCGCATTTAAATCAGATATTCTTGCCTAAAATTCCAAGAAATCAACCGCTTAATTTGGTTTTTCTAAATACGGGAGCTTACCAAGAATCACTAAGTGGATATGGGGGTATTAAGCATTGCCTAATTCCTGCACCTAAAATTGTGCTAATTGATAAGGACGAGAAAGGGCAAATAAGCCAAAGGGTGTTTAGCGAGCAGCAAGCTCCCGAGCCCATGTTAAGCGTGTTAGGATATTAAGTTTCATTTTCTTTTTGCAGAAATGAACTAAAAGTTATTTTTGCACCCACAAATTTGAGAGCAATGTCAAAGAAGGCCAGTAAAAAAGAATTGTTAAGAAGAAAAAGGCAAGTAGATAGAAACCTTTTTTTAAAGAAATCTGCAAAGAAAACCTATGTTCGTCCGGCAGAATTTGCAAAAGAAAATAGCGAAGAAAAAGCGGCTGAATAAGCGCAATCTTCCTTTTAAATATATAAAACCCGCATTTGCAAATTGCGGGTTTTTTATTTTTATTATTTAGCAAATCAGGTTTTTATTGCTGTCGAATGAAATAATATTAAAGACGAATTAAGCTTATCTTTCGACGAATTAGTTTTTAATCTCTCCCAATGAATAATTAATTTGCTGGCGCTCTAGAAAAAGTGCAATGAATTTTTCAAGAACTAATTATCTAGACTATGGGATACAGATTACAACAACAACAAAGACAAAAAACATCAATTAAATTGGTGTATGCTTCGGCAGGTATAGCAACCATGTTTATTGCCTTTGGAGCAGTTTTTATGTTTAATATTGGCAATGTGCGGTCAGCACTGGCCGGATATTCTACCACTTACGTGTGGGAAGGAAAATCAAGCTCTAATTGGAATGATAAAAACAATTGGGATGGTGGCAAATTGCCTCAAAACGGAGATAACATTGTAATTACTGATAAATATAAACACGCACCGGTAATAGCTGACGATTCATACTTTAACATTTACGACTTAAACATCTCTAAGGGCGCAAAACTTACCATTAAAGCCAATTTAGAAGTTAAAGACGACATTACAATTAAAGGTAGCAAAACCCAAATTATTATAGATGGCGGAGAGTTGGTTGTTAACGATCATATTTACGTGGTTGAAAAAGGTGAATTAATAAGTGAAAATGGCATAATTCAATTAAAAGACGATTTAAGCATAGATGAAGGCTCATTTACCCAAAATGGCAGCAAGGCAAAATTTGAAACCAAAGACGATATTGAACTACTTGGCGATAATTCTACAGCTGAAATTAACGATGGTTTGGTAAAAGTTGAATTAGATTTTGATTTTGAATCTGGTTCAAAGAAAGCAAAACAACGACTTGAAATTAATGGCGGCAAGGTTTATATTGAAGGAGAAACTCGCTTTTATAAAACGCAAGCAACCGATGAAACCGATCAATTAATAGAGATAAATGGTGGTTATGTTGAATTTAATGAAATAGCACGCCTAGGCAATACAGGCACAACTTACCCCGGTAATTACATTTTTCACATAACAGGTGGGGAAACCCATTTTAACGAAGATCTAATTATGAATCAATGGAAAAATAATCCTGATTTCAGCAGTGGTTCGTCATCATCTTCGTCAAGCAGCGGATTAGGAAAACAAATTGGTGAGTATAACCTGTGCAAGGTTTTAAACATTAAAAAATGGAACTCAGGTAAATATAAAAGAAAGAACACCGAGCAAATTTTTGTAGAGTACAATTCAAAAATCTACAGAATGAAAACGGGTGTTTATTGGTCAAAAAACCATGAACCCGATAAATCTAAATCTTATTGGGAAGAATATACCTGCACTGATTTGTGTAAAGTAGATGAAACCTGGGATAGTGGCGAAACTTATAAAAGAAACAATGGCGGAGATGAAGTATATGTAATCCATCAAGGCGTTTTATATGATATGAAACAAGATGTTTGGTGGTCTAAAAACCACGAGCCAGGTAGTAAAGACGGTAAAAAATACTGGACTGAACTTGAAACTTGCTTTGAGTGGAGCGAAGAAAAATGCGGAAACACTTCCATGTGGAACTCATCTATAGAATACAAAAGATCTAATAGCAGCGATGTAATTGAAGTTGGCTACGACGGCTATGTATATTCTTTAAAAAGCAATGTATGGTATTCAAAAAATGACAATCCATCAAAAAGTAGCAAATGGACCAAAGAAAAAGCATGCAATGGCTCTTCAAGTTCAAGCAGCTCATCTAGTTCAGGATTACTTTCTGGTAAATCAATTTCTACCATGTTAACCAGTTTGGTAACTACGGGCGAAGATGAATTCGTTCATGAAGATGGAAAGGTGGTTTTCCATAAAAACTGGAAACGGCCTTCAGGTTTCGAAACGAAGGGTACTGGTATAGTTCATTTTAAAAACAGTGGTAAAATGAACCTACAAAAAGGAGAAAAATATGTAAACCTAGTTATTGATAGCGGGGTAGAACTTGAAATGGATGGCGATATTGAAGTAAAAGGCGATATAACCAATTATTCTAGCAAAACGCCAACTTGTAATAGCAAATGGATAACTTTATCCGGAACAGGAAACCAAACCATAAGTGGAGATTATGATTTAATTTTCGATAACCTAAAGGTAAATAAAACCAAGGGCGAAATTCACCTTAGCCAAGACTTAACCATTAACGGAAAAATTACCTTCAACTCCGAAACGGCCATTGTAGCAAAAGAAAAATCAGGTAATAAAACCACTACCTACCCAGTAATTACTTTCGAAGATGATGCAACTTGGGAAGGCGATGGTTGGTTTGAAGGAAAGGTTCGTAAAAATGGAGATGATGCTTTTACATTCCCTACAGGAAAAGCCGGCCGCAAAGGTTATATTTCCATCACAGCACCTTCAGGCGTATCAACTTATGATGCCGAGTACTTTGCAGAAAGCCCAGAAAGTGGTTCTGTAGGAACAGGGCTTAAAAATGTGAGCACAAAAGAATACTGGAGTTTAGAGAAAATTTCGGGACAAACTGTAGGCGTAACATTGCATTGGGCAGATGGTGCATACAGTGGAATTACCGATGAAACTGAAATTTTAGTAACCGAATGGGATGGTAGCAAATGGCAAACTTTAGGTAGAAACGATCACACTGGCGATACTGAAAGTGGTT
>JAGQWA010000308.1 GCA_020437725.1 Bacteroidota bacterium
TCTGTTTAAAGTCTAATGTCTCCCCCCTTTATCTTCTTATCTATTTAACTAATTAATTCTAATTTCTGAATTCTATATTCTACTTTCTAACCTAATTCACTAAAAAAAACTAAAACACTAACATACTAAAACACTAACACACTAAAAAAGAGCCCCACCTAGAAAATCTAAGCAGGGCTTGTGCATGAAATATGTGTAAGGGCTATGAAAAGGTTATTTAGTTTTGGTTGTGAACGTTTCCTGAGCCGGTAATGCTTTGGTTAATAGAAGGTTTGCCCTTATAGTAAACGTCGCCGCTGCCAGAGATTTTAATATCTAATTCATCGTTGGCCGATACTCTCGCTGTTCCAGAACCGGTAATACTCACTTCGCATTTGTTTACGGCAAGATCGTATGCGTCTAGGTCACCACTTCCGCTAATTTCAACGTAACCTTTTTCAGCATCAGTTCCGCTCAACTCTATGCTTCCAGAGCCAGTAATATCAACTTCATATGATTTTACCACAAGGTCATCAAGGTTAATATCTCCACTACCAGTTACTCTTAACTCAAGCTGATCTGTTTCCCAACCAGCCGTGTTGGTAATGTTTCCGCTGCCCGAAATCTTGATTTCTTCAATATTCGGCGCAGTTATGGTAATGGTTACGTTTGAGTTGCCACGAATACACTCACCAGTTTTGGTTCTGATATTTAGTTCCTGACCAGAAACTTCGGTTTTAATAATGTCAAGAATGTTTTCGCTGGCGCTTACTTCAACAGTGTATTCTTCGCCTGGGGTAATAACCACATCAGCGGCCATCATTAAGTCAATTGATTTAAAGGCTGAAACTTCTCTTAGTTCTTGGGCCATTTCACCATTTGGTTTGGTGCAAATAAGTCCGCCATCGTAATAGCACGAGCTCAGTCCTAATGTTATGGCTAGTAATGTTAAAAGTGATAATGTTTTCATGATTGTTTAATTCTTAGTTGCTTTTGGTAGTAATACAACCAAGTTCTTTTTTACCCCTACTTTGAATTTGATTTTTTTTACAGAATTGAAAATAGATTTTTTAACTCGTTAAAATCCAGCAAGTAATAATCTAACTGATTAAATGGCTATATTTAACTTCAAGCTTTGATTCAGCCAAGCATTATTTTACGTTAGCTATTGGTTATTAATTGCTAAATCGGATATGGGAGTTAATAGTCTGCCTAATTTGCCGATCTAAATGGCAAACAATCAATCATACCTTAAAAGACTCATTAATAGCTTTGGCTATGCCTTTAATGGCATTGGTATTTTCTTTAAAGAGACTCGAAATGCCAAAATTCATGCATTGGCCGCTGTATTGGCTATTTTAATGGGGTGGGTGTTTCATATTTCAAAGTTTGAGTGGCTGGCCATTATTGGGTGCATTGCCATGGTTTTTGTGGCTGAAGCTTTTAACTCAGCCATTGAGTATAATGTAGATTTAGCCACTCAGGCAAAAGATCCGTTGGCCAAAAAAGCAAAAGATGTTGCCGCCGCCGCTGTTCTATTGGCATCAATTGCGGCTTTAATAATTGGTCTTTTCATATTCCTTCCCAGAATTCAAGAAGGTATAAGACTTATACTGTAAACACAAATTTTTGCAGATAGGCTAGCACATCCATTCCAACAGCAATAAAAATGTGTACCCAAACGCCACCAAAAACGCTTCTAGATTTTAGCGCAATTACACCCAATATAAAGCCACCAAATATGGAGCTTACGCATTCCATCATAGGTTTGCCAAAATGCAATGTGCAATACACACAAACCATTGGTATTACCACTTTTTCACCTAAGTAACGCTCCATTTCAAAGATGACAAATCCCCTAAAGCAAAGCTCTAGGCCAACAAATGTGATGGCATAAAGCAATTGGTAAAAGCTAAAAGTGGTAGTTAGCGAAACACCATAAAACTCAGCGGCACTTATGGCGTGGTGGGTTGGCATTAAGGGGTATTTGGCCAGAAAACTCTTATCGAACGATGCCCATATCAACGCAGGTACCATAATGGCCATCATTATTAAATAGGGTTTGGCAATAAAGCCTTTGGTAGTTAGGCCATGAAATGATTCCATTTGTTTACGTCTAAACAAGTAGTATATGGTTATTGGAACGAAATAGAAACCAGCTCTTACCAATTTATACATTACACTGCGCCAGTAACCGCGTGTTTCAGGATTGTCAGTAACATCATACCATTTAAACCAAGTGTCGCCAGCCAATATGGCGGCGAAAATGGAAAGCACTATCCAAAAGCCTGGTTTTTTAAGAAATGAAAAGCCAAACCCAAATATTCCAACAGCAATGGCACCAACCAAATACGGAACCATGTAGTAAAGAAAGTTTACCAGAAAATACCAGTTCGTGTTCCTGAACTCATCTAGTACCGAACGCTCAAAATTTCTATTGTAGATTTTACCTTTTATCTCAATATCGAAATAGGTAAAGTTCCAATAAATAACAACGGCCAAGAATATACCGAGTGTTAAAAACAGCCCCCAGTTAAAATGGGCCTTTAAATAATCTCGCAGGTAAAAAATTATCTTGTTCAAGCGGTTAAATTAATTTAGAAACCAAATAAGAATTGCATGCAAAAGGATGCAACCATCAAGAAAAAACAGGTAATAATAATAGGGCCTATTCTTGTTCCAAAAAACAACAATTACCAGAGCTACCAAACTTGTAAAAACATGTGCAATATGATCAGGAGCCTTGCCCAAATAATTAAGTCCCATTCCGCATATTAATGATAGAATCGAAATTCCAACTGCCCATTTTGTGCCTAAAATATGGGCCAAGGTTTTGGTATTTTGACTTTGGTCAAAGTCTGTGTCTCTTAAATCAAAAGGAACCGTAATAGCAAAAATGAAACAGAAGCGCGAACCGAACATACTCCAGCAGTTTGTTTCCCAATTGCCAAATTCGCCAAATGGCATGGTGGTAATCCAGCTCCAAACAAAGGCTATGAGAAATATTTTGAGAAAAGGAACATCACGCGGACGTTTATTTACTCCAAGAACAGGAATGGCGTAAAAAAAAGCCACCAAAAACGCCGGAATTAAGCTCAAAATGAAGCTTTTAGGTACTTGAAATAAAGCCCAAAAAAGAAGTGCCAAAAACAATGGTTGAAACCTTAAATTCGCGCGTGCTTTTTGGGGCAGTAGTTTCCACTTAGGTGTTTTTATAAACTGCTTTAATTCATTCCAATTGTCGCCAAACAGGCGGTCGAAGTTGTAAATGATAAGCGTGGAACAGAAATACAACAAACCCAAAAGCAACACTACTTCATCTATTTCTGGTGTAAAAAGCGAAGCAGTGGCCATAAGCCAAGCACCGCTACACATTGAAATAAAGTAGTCGTTTTGGAAAAAGGATTTGATGAGTTTAGATAACATTCAAAATTTAGTAACTTTACCAACAGGCATTAAATGTTGGCGCGAAAGTATTCAGCTTTTTCCATCCAATGCAGTAAACTAGAATTTAAGAGTAATAATTAGTATTTAGACGATATAGAAATTTCATGGAAGGTGTTAAAACGACAGGCAGCGTAACCGAGCAAGAATTGTACGCGGCATTAAAACAGTATTTTGGGTTTTCAGAATTCAAGGGTACCCAGTTATCAGTTATTCAAAGCATTTTAGAAGGCAACGACACATTTGTAATTATGCCAACTGGCGGTGGCAAAAGTTTGTGCTACCAATTGCCGGCATTTATGAGCAAAGGAACCGCCATTATTATTTCGCCGCTAATTGCTTTAATGAAAAACCAGGTTGACCTTGTGCGCGCATTTGGTGGAAGAGATGGTGTTGCACACTTCATGAATTCATCGTTAACTAAAAAGCAGGTTGACCAAGTTAAAAAAGATGTTGAAGACGGAATCACTAAGATTCTTTACGTTGCTCCCGAAACACTTACCAAAGAAGATACAGTTACTTTCTTACGCTCATTAACCATTCCGTTTGTTGCGGTTGACGAAGCTCACTGTATTTCAGAATGGGGTCATGATTTTAGACCTGAGTACAGAAGAATTAGGCAAATTGTAGAAAACGTAGGTGTGGTGCCAATTGTGGCGCTAACCGCTTCGGCAACGCCTAAAGTAAGAGAAGACATTATTAAAAACCTTAGAATGCAAGATCCTATGGTTTACCAGTCTTCTTTTATGAGAGACAATTTGTATTATGAAATTAGACCAAAGAAAAACAAGCTTCAAGCCCAAAAAGAGCTTATTTCGGTAATAAAGAAACGTCCTGGCCAATCAGGCATTGTTTATTGTTTAAGCAGAAAGTCAACTGAAGAATTGGCCGAAGCCTTAAACGTAAATGGAATTAAGGCACTTGGCTATCATGCTGGAATGGATTCTG
>JAGQWA010000309.1 GCA_020437725.1 Bacteroidota bacterium
GGGGTTAGGTGCAGGTAAAAAAGGAGCTGAACTTGGCCCCTTTGCTTTGCGAATTGCGTGCGGGCAAATTGGCTATGATTTATTTGCTAGAAATGATGTAGAAACCTTTATAAATGACCATAATTACTATGCTACGTCTGACAAGTACCAAGCCGATTACATTAAGCAATTGGTAGATTTTAATGAACTTACTTGTAATGCAGCAGCAGATGCGTTTAACAATTACCAAAAAATTTTAATGCTTACCGGCGATCACTCAAACGCAGTTGGAAGTGTAAGTGGATTAAAAAAAGCCTTCCCTAATGCTAAAATTGGAGTTATTTGGATAGATGCCCATGCCGATTTGCACAGTCCGTACTCTACCCCATCGCAAAACTTTCATGGAATGCCCTTGGCGGCATTATGTGGTGTAAATAATAAACAAGAAAAAACAGCAAACCCTCCTTTAGAAAACATACCGCAATGGGAGCGCTTTAAAGAAATAGGTGGTAAAAACATTAGCCCTAAAATTAAACCTAGCGACATTGTTTTTATTGATATTAGAGATCTAGAACAACCCGAATGGGATTTAATTAAAGAGCATAACATAAAATATTTTGCGCCAATAGACAGAATTAAACTGGGTATAAACGCCATTATTGATCAATCCCTAGAATACCATCACGACAAAGACATTATTTATATCACATTTGATGTTGATAGCCTAGATCCGTCAATTTCTCGCGGCACAGGCACTCCGGTTGATGGTGGTTTGTCTGTTGCTGAAGCCACTACCCTATTAAAGGCATTTTATCACCACCCAAAAACCAAAATGCTAGAAGTAACTGAAATAAACCCACTTATTGACAATAGAAACCAGATGGCCATGGCAGCCGCCAGAATATTAAAAGCAGTTGGCGTTTAGCGCAAAATCCCGTTTACAATCATTTCTGGGTCTGAGAACAAAAAGAAATGACCAAAATCATCGCCTAACACATATTCAACGTATTGGTCATCAACATGATCTTTCCAATATTGAACGGTTTCATAAGGCACCAGAATGTCTTTTTCGCCATGAATAAAAACCATAGGCACTTTTATAGAATCTAATTTGGGTTCAATTAACCTGAGACTTGGCGCCAAGCCCAACATCTCTGCATTGCTAGCTCGCATATCATCGCCAATAAACCAATTAACAATGCGCCATTTAGCCACTTTGTTATACCATCTTGGCTCTTGATGGCTGGGCGACAAAGCAGGTGCGGCCAGAACAGCGTGGCTAATTCTATCAGGGCAGTCAACCAACATTTGGCTTACCACACCGCCACCGTAGGAATGGCAAACCACAATAAATTTTTCATTCGGAGCGTATGCATCAATTACGCGTTTTGCCACATTTGCTTGGATAGCCAAAACTGGCTCGGCTGACATTTCGGTTCCGCCGTAACCAGGCCTGTCAAAGGCTATCATACAATATTTGCTGTTGATGCTACTGTCTAAATACACTGATTGAAAAGCAGTCCAATCGCCAGGAGAACCGTGCACAAATAAAATTTTAGGCCTAGAAATATCTCCTATTCTAATGGTTTGAATTAATGATGAATCATATAAAACCGTTTCGTAAACAGGCTCAAGTCCGGCATCTTGTAATTCTTTAAAATTGCTTTCGCCACTTTGGCCCATTGTTCTAAATGAAATGAACAAAAAGGTTAGCATGGCCACCAGCAAAATGCCGATTGACGAGAATGTCCACTTTATAATTTTCATTTGCCGTTTGGTCATTTTAATGAGCAAATAAACTTGCTTTTTATCAGAATAGAAATTTAAACCTATTTGAAAAACAGAAAGTTGCGTTTCTTTTAAATTTTATTTGGAGTAAAGATTATCCAATTACATTTGCCCACGCAAAGGGTTTTAAGCTAACAAACAAGTTGGCTTAAATGAAAAGGGAATTCGGTGAAAATCCGAGACTGTACCCGCAGCTGTAAGCTTCAAAAAGCTTTTAAACAACTCTACACCACTGGACATTTCCGGGAAGGTAGTTTAAAAGACGAAGCATAGTCAGAAGACCTGCCCCATGCAATTTTGGTTTTACAAGCTATCGGGGACAATAGCTGATAAGACGAACTGACTTGTCGTTTCATCTTTTCATTTTTTCTCTCCATGGTTTGGGTATTTGAATTAGAATTATTTGAAAAATTTGCTGATCATATTGCTGGTATTTACTGCTTCTGTTTGCTTAGGCCAATCAGAACCAGATAGCAGTAAACAACATGACACTCAGTTTTACATGCTTATTGGACCTACTATAAAGGCCCAAAAAACCAGTTCCTTTCAAGATTCTATTTTACCTGTTAGCCATGAAATTGCTGCGCCATTAACAACATTATTGGCTCAAAACCCTGGACTGGCACTTAAAAGCAACGGCGCTACAGGCTTAGCCACTATGGCTGTTGATGGTTTGCCAGGAAACCAAACAGCAGTGCTTTGGAATGATTTGAATTTGCAAAACGTGATGAATGGCTACATGGATTTTTCACTTTTACCTGCATTTATGCACGGCAATGCAGTTCTAAATCGTGGGGTTACAAGCGCACCTGGTGGCGGTGGCCTTGGGGGCTCAATTAGCCTAGGCCCTTCTTTTGCAACGGAAGGTCTAGCGCAAATGGGTTCTTTTGGCGAACGAGCTTTAGGAATTGGTGTGGGAATTAACAACGCCTACTTTCCCCAATCATGGCGGTTTTATAGACAACGTGCTAATAACAATTTTAACTTCAATCACCCAGATTTCCAACCCTTTAAGCAAGATAATAGTGCCATAAATCAATTGCATTTAAAGCATGACTCACGCATAAAGATTTACAATCAACATCTTTTACACTTGCATTTTTGGTATGCGGCAACAGAGAGAGAAATTCCACGCACATTGTTTGAGAGTAAAGCCGCTTCAGTGCAGCAAGACTCAAGCATTCGAGGGCAAATAGGCCATGAAATGGGGTTAGCCGGTGGCAAACTATTTACCAGTATTGGTGGATTGTTCGATCAAATAAATTTTAACGACAGCATTAAAGGGTTTGCATACAGAAATAGCAGCATGCTTGTAAAGGCAGAAACCAAATGGCTTAAGGATTTCCATTTAGATTCAGGCAGAATTATTCGGTTTAAAACAGGCATAAGCTACTCTTACATGGAAGCTAATACCGATAATTATAAAAGACTTCATCGCACCAGATTATATGCCGGGTTTGCTGATATTGAAAGGCGCTCAAGCCAAAGTCCATTTACCTATAAACTAGGACTTCGGGTGGAAAATTGCAGAGGTCAAACACCTGTAACCGGCCAATTTGATGCCAATTACAGTTTGCATAAAAACTTAAAAGCCTTTATTAATGCTGGTCATAGTTATCGGTTCGCCACATTTAATGACCTGTATTGGCAACCTGGCGGAAATGAATATCTAAAGCCAGAATCGGCATGGAAATCAAGCTTGGGACTAAGATTTTACAGTCTGTTCAGCAAATCGCTTATCCATAGCTTAACACTTAAAAATGCGCTTACAACTACAAAGAATTTAATTCTTTGGTTGCCTGATGATAACATGATTTTTTCGGCCATTAACATACTCAATACCAATGGAATAAGCTCTCAAGTAGATGGACGGCTAAAGCTTACCGCTAAACGAGCTAAAACAACATTGCGGTATTATGCCAGCCGAACCATTTCTGTAATGAACAGCGGAATTAACAAAGGCTCACAATTACCTTATGTTCCAATTTGGCAAGGTGGCTTACAGCTTAGTTTAGAGCATAGCTGGTTCAATTCTTCACTCAATTTCAACTATCTGGGAAGAAGATTTATAAACGACGACAATAGTTCTAGCTTAGAACCCATTCCATTGGTAAATGTTCAAATCTCAAAACCGTTTTCGTTTAAATGGGTGAAACTTACCCCAAATCTTCTCTGCAATAATCTTCTAAATCAATATTTCTTCTCAACCGTTGCCATGCCTATGCCCGGCCGTAACTTTCAATTCTCCTTACACATTCAACCCATAAAAAAATGAAAAAAAACCTGCTTTCGGCAATCGTTTTAATTGCCAGTCTAAACGCATTTTCTCAAATGGCTCGTTTCGAAAAGTTTGTTGCTAAAAAAGACACTTCGTTAAATGCCTTAAATGGAAATACTCATTTTGATGATGCGGGTTTCAACTTTCTTTCGGCCGAAGGACCCTGGGGTAGTTGGTTAGGTTTTACGGTAAGTAGCCACACAGATACGGTTACAGCTGACTATACCAACCAATATTCAGCCTACACTGGTAGCGGTCTTTTTGGCACCAACGGATATTTAGTAGCCTACAGCTCAGCATCAATATCAT
>JAGQWA010000030.1 GCA_020437725.1 Bacteroidota bacterium
TCGATATGTATTTCATTCTTTTGGTTATTCACTATTTTGGAACTCGAGGTATTTATGGAAAAATTGAATGGATTTTTTATGGTCTTTTTATTGTAGCGGAGCTTAAGTATAAGAAGTATAGAAAATCTTCATTACTTCAAGATCATCTTCCTGAAATTGATACTTCTGAAAAACAAACAAATCTCATACCTGCTTAGAAAAATTCGTTAATTAAGTTAAAATTTGATTGCACCAAATAATCCCAAAATTCAAGAAGTAATTGAGTGGGATATCAAAACTTGGCAAAAGCCACTTGCGCTTTGGGATGACATAATTTCTCAGTATTTGAGTAATCAATATTCAATACCGTCTAAATGTTTAGATATTGGATCTCGAAATGGGGGGTTATCCTTACACATGGCTCATAAATGGGACGCTGAAGTTTATTGTACTGATTATAAAAATCCTGAGTCCAAAGCAAGGTTACTTCACGAAAAGTATGGAGTAACGCACAAAATTACTTATAGCGCACAAGATTGTAGGAATCTCAATTTTCCTGATAATTACTTTGACTTTGTAACGCTGAAGTCGGTTTTAGGTGCAGTTGCTCAAGGTAATCCGGACAACCAACAATTGGCAATAAATGAAATTTATAGAGTTTTAAAGCCAGGTGGTGTCTTCTTTTTTGCTGAAAATATAAAAGGCAATGTCCTACATCATTATTTTAGAAAATGGTTTAGTGAAATTTCGCACTATTGGTTTTATCCTACACTCAAAGACATGAAAAAAATGCTTAGAAGATTCGATAGGGTAGAAATGAGAACTAATGGAGTTTTGGCGCTTTTTGGACCTACAGAAAGCTTAAGAAAACTTCTTGCTCTTGTTGACCTATTGTTTGCTTTTATTCCTTCAAGGTGGAATTACATGTGTTATGGATATGCCAAGAAATGAAAGTTGTTTTATAAGTATAACAAATGGAAACAAAGAATAAAGAAATTGTTATTTTAGGAGCTGGGCCAGCAGGGTTATCTGCTGCATTTACACTACTAAAGCAAGGTATTAAGCCACTCATCATTGAAAAAGGAAAACTCCCTGGTGGTCTCATGCGAAATTTCTTAAAAGGAGAATACCAAGTTGACATAGGAAGGAAGGAATTGTACACCCGTTTACGCGAGGTAAATGATCTTTGGAATGAATTGCTGGGAGATGAATATAAACCCTATGATTACCATGTAGGAATGTTATATAAAGGACGAATTTTAGAGCGCACATCGGCCTACAAAGGACCCTTAAGAGGAATGACTCTTGGAACTACGTTGAGTTGTGCCCTAGACTATGTCGCATCTAGAATTTCTTTAGGTAGTCCGAAGAACTATCAGGATCATATGTACAAACTTCGTGGTAAAAAGTTTAACCAGATTTTTAGCCAAGGATATTATGAACGATTTACTGGGCGTAAATGGAAAAATATGCCGGTGCCAGTGCTACAAGCTACTGGTCGAAAAGACATAACATTTGTAGGGTCGGTAAGCAAATTTGTTTCTGATAAAAACGATGAAAAAAGCAGTCAGGAACAATGGAAACATCCAAACAAAGGGGCAGGGCAAATTACTGACCGCCTAGAAGAAGAAATATTAAAAATGGGTGGTGAAATTTGGTATAACACCAATGTTCAAAATGTTGATATTGCAAACAACCAAATAACATCAATTGTTGTAGAAAATGAAACTGGTAAGATCAACATCATCCCAAGCAATGTAGTTAGTAGCATACCATTGGAATTTGCATCTCAGCTATTCTTCAACCAAACTATTCCCAGCAGTGCTTCAAAAACGTCACTTAACCGAGGAACTATACTAGTATATCTTTTTATAAATGAAGCTCCTAGATTTGCTCATACTTGGCTTAATGTGTCAGATCCTGGGTTGAAAATTTGCCGTATTGTAAACTTTGCCAAATTCGGCGGTAGCATGGTGCCTAAAGGTAAAACTTGTCTTTGTGTAGAGTTCTTTTTGTTTTCAGATGATAGTCTTTTCGATTTTGAAAAGGAAGATTTGAAAAACTTAGTGGTAAAAGAATGTCAAACAGCAAAACTGTTTAATTCAAATTTAATTGAAGATTTTGAGGTATTTAAATTCAAAAATGCCAACGCTGCCGTAAGTTGGATGGACTATTTGAATGAGCCTTATAAAGTGGAGCTTTATGAAAGACTTAAAAGCATTAGAAACCTTTATAATGTAAATAGAGCCGGAACTGACCGAGCCACTCACGCTGGTATTTGCGCGGCCAGGGCAATTATTAATAACGACAAAGAGCATTTTGAAAAAGTAACCGACGCATCGAAGAAAGAACCTTGGAATGAGTGAAGCGTCAATAGCCAGTTTTGATGTAAATAAAGTCATAGCGAAGTCTGCATATAATGTAGAAAGAGATGAGTTATTGGCCTATTACCATGAAGTTTATAAACATCGACTAGATACCTTGCCATTTAACTGGGAATGGCAAAACCGAACTGACTTTATCAATAAAAATGGGCCGCTTTTACTAGAGTATAACGGAAAAGTAATTGGACACTTGGGCATGATGCCTTTTCAAATTATTGTTGGAGATAAAACTTTACATGGCCAATGGCTAATAGACTTTAGTATACATCCAGATTATCGAAGGTTAGGACTTGGTAATGTTATAACAAAAGCCTGGATGGAGCTGGCCGATGTTAATGTTACTTGTTGCAACTACAAGGCCATTGAAATTTTTAAGAAAATTGGCTGGCGAGCCGGAGCAAATTCACACATATTATTTTTATTTATTAAGCCATTTAACCATCCACGTATAGGAAAAAAAATGCCCATTGGCATTAAAAAGATAGCTAACACCGCTTTTCTAATACTGAATTGGGTGTTATGTAGAATGTTTGGAAGCCCAAAAGTTAACGTTTCAGAGCTTAAAGAACACGATTTATATAGACTATCGCATAAAATTAACAATACCGAGAAATTGTTTTTTGGAGGAGTTAGAGACTACAATTTCTTTAAATGGCGGTTGTTAGAATCTCCTGATAGAAAACATTATAGATTAGTTGAAATAGATGGTAAATACGCACTAATAAAACTAATGAGTGAAGACCGTAATTATGTAGACCTTCTTTTTATAGATAGACCAGCTACGTTCAAACAAATGCTTAAAATACATGCCAGTATTGGCTTGTGGTCGTTAAATGAAGGATATGACTACGTGAGGTCATTTTCATCAGATATTAAATTGACAAAATATTTGAAAAGTAAACTATTAATGCGAACTGTTTACCATCATTATGCCTTTCACTCTAGTAATCAATCTCTTATGGATCAGATTGCAGAAATGCCCCATATATGGGATTTAGGTGATAGTGATTTCGAAAAGTATTATCCACACCATCAATAACATGTGCTAGTGGTGATGAGAAGTAGTGTTGTTGTTCTTTTTCATAGGCCTTTGTCTAAAGAATGGTTTCAAAATGCCATTGAAACACTAGAAAGGTATTTCCAAATTATTTCGGTAAACGATTTTCATCAACAATTATTGGCCAAGAGCCTTAAGCGAAAATGCCTAATTACATTTGACGATGGTGACAAATCAGTTTATGAAAATGCTTATCCGGTATTAAAAAGTAAAGGATACCAAGCAATACTATTTGTATCACCACAAATAATTCAAACGCAAAAAAACTACTGGTTTCAAGAAATTGGACAGATGAATAAATTGCGGCAAAGGGCATTTTATAAAGATATTTATCATTATGATATTAAAGATGGTGAGGTAGGCGTTACTGAAAGATTGAAAAGCAAAAAATACTGTGAGATTGAACAATTTGTTGCCCAAATTTTAAAAGAAATAGAATCAAAGCCACAAAACCTCACTCCAAATCAATTTCTTGAAATGATACAAGAAGGAGTAATTGTACCTGGTGCACATACCATCAATCATCCAATTTTAAAGAACGAAAGCCTTACCAATGCTGAAAACGAAATAATTCAGTCTGTGATAGAGCTTGAAAAAATGGTTGGCAATAAAGTTAAATACTTCGCCTACCCAAATGGTGTACCAAATCTTGATTTTACAAAGCGAGAGTACAACGCCATAGAAAAAGCCGGAGTAGAATTAGCCTTTAGTTGCAGAAATGCCATGCTTAAACCAACAGACGATCTTTATGCCTTGCCTAGAATTGAGATATCTGATGGCGGACGACTTAAATTAACAATGAAAACGTACTATGGTCCACGATTATTTGGATCTTATTTTGAAAAACGGTATTCGAATTTGCAATTTCAAAATAGAAAAGCAGGCACCTAAATTAGGGTTTGTAAGTTCAGAAAGTTAAAATGAAAGTGCTCGTTGTAATAGGTTGTTTGGCAAGAGGTGGTTCAGAAAGACAATTGGTGAATATTGTGAAACACTCGAGATCAAATATAGATTTTCAGGTGGTTAATTGGGATGGCGATGAGAACGACCCCTATGTTCCTGTTCTTCAGGAGTTGGGAGTTAATATTTATCATTCAGATCAAGGGGCATCTCTAATTCGAAAGGTTAAGTTCATTCGTAGGTTGATTAGCCTACAGAGTTTTAATGCTGTGTTTAGCTTTTCATACTATCTCAACTTTCCCTGTTATTTGGCAACTCGTGGTCTTTCAGCAAAACTTATAGGATCGTTGCGATGTTCTTTTAATGATATTTTGAAGTCAGAAAATCATTTCAAACTATGGCTTAATTTCTATCCAGTTAAAACCATTGTGGTTAACAGTTTAGTAAGCCAACAAGAAGTAGAACAGAAAGCCAATTGGTTTGGTAGCCACAGGTTTAAATATCTCCCTAACCGAATAAATGTTCCGGCCGATATAGAAAATTCTATTAAGGCCAGGCTTAAAAGTTTTGAAAATAAAACAATTTCGAGTCTTTCAATTGGTAGATGTGACGACAACAAACGAATTGATTATATAATAATCGCAATAAAGAACTTAGCTGACAAAGGTTATACAATTAAACACACCCATTTGGGAAAAGGTGATAACCTACAAAGTTTAATAGACTTAACAATAAAGTTAGGAATTGACAAATGTTTTATTTTTAAAGGAGAAGTAAATGACATAACCCCCTATTTGCACAATGCCAATGTATTTGTGCATGCTGCCCTTAATGAAGGTTCACCAAATGTTGTAAAAGAAGCACAAGCCTATGGTCTGCCAACTGTAAGTTCAAACTGCGGTGATGCATCTTTTATCATTAATGAAGGGGCTACTGGGTTTATAATTAACCAGGAACATTTTGGTTCAGAAATGCTAGCTATTAAACTAGAAAAAATCCTTACTTTAAGTAAAGATTGTTATGAGAATATGATGAGGTAAGCTCATCTTTTTGCTTTGAATGAGTTTGATGTTCAAGGTATTCATAATGACTTGGAATACCTACTTAATTAGATAATAACAAAATGTGTGGAATTGCAGGTTGGGTAGGCCAACTAGAAAATCCTTTAAACACCACCAATAAGGTGATAGACCGTCTAAAACATCGTGGTCCTGATTTTCAGGATAGCCGACATTTTGGGCAGGTAAGTCTTATTCATTGTAGATTGAGCATAATTGACACCAGCTCAAGTGCCAATCAACCAATGAGCAATGAAGATGATAGTTTATGGATGGTTTTTAATGGTGAGATTTACAATTTTCCACAATTGCGACAAGAACTGCTCGCTAAGGGGCATTTATTTAAAAGTAATAGCGATAGTGAAGTCATTATACATTTATACGAAGAACTTGGAGAAGAGTTTGTATCACGTTTAGAAGGCATGTTTGCTTTTGCACTTTATGATCGCAAAAAATCTCAAATAATTTTAGCCAGAGATCGATTTGGAATCAAACCACTATTCTACTACCACGACACGTCATTTTTCGCCTATTCAAGCGAAATGGGAACCTTTAAATGTATTCCAGGCCTTGATTTAGAAATTGACCAACAAGCGGTTTCTGACTACATTAGCTTTCTTTATATTCATGCGCCCCAAACTCTCTATAACAAAGTAAGAATGCTTATGCCTGGTGAATGTTTGGTCTTCGATCAGAATTCATTTAAAACCAGTTCAAGAATGTTTTATAAGCATAGACAAGCTGAAAACTTAATTCTTGATTATGAAAGCTCGGCAGAAGAATTAATTCATAAAGCGCAGACACTACTAGAAAGCTCGGTTAAAAGACAAATGCGTAGCGACGTTGCCCTAGGCACATTGCTAAGTGGCGGTATTGATTCATCGCTAGTAAGTGTTTTTGCACAAAAAGAATACGGTATAAATCCAATTCATACATTTAATGCCAAATTTCCAGACAACGAATATGATGAAACCTGGGCTGCGCTTGAAGTAAGTAAGCAAATAGGGTCAATGCATAGAACCTTAGAAGTTAGCTTATCTGGCGGAACATGGGAAAATATAACTGGCATTCTCAATCATATTGGTCAACCATTTGCTGATACTTCAATTTTTGCTGTTAATGAAATAATGACTCTCATCAAAAAGCATGTTACAGTAGCTCTTGCTGGCGATGGTGGTGATGAGTGTTTTGGCGGATATGCGCATTTTGAACGAATTCCAAACGTAATTAAGTTCATTGATCAACCCATGTGGTTGCGCAATTTAGAATTGAAAGGTTTGAAAGCCGCTTCGAAGCTTAATAACAAACTTTACCCCCTGTATAGAGGAATGAAGAATTTTACCTATGTCGACGAAGTAGGTGCTCTTGAGGCTTTTTATACATGGAACAGGCAAAAGGAGAAAAGAGAATTGTGGGTTGGGGATAAGAATATTCAAGAAACTAGACGTTTTTTTGAAGATAATTGGCGTGCCACAGCACACATTCCTGAAAAATTAGAACGTTTCCAAATGGCATGTACCTTATCTGACATGGACGTTCTCATGCAGCCATTCTTATTTAAAGTTGATACTGCTTCTATGATGCACAGTATTGAAGTACGTGTGCCTTTTCTAGATGAAAAAATATCAAAATTTGGACTTAGTCTACCTTACAATCGAAAGGTAAATCGCGAAAACAAATTCTTACTTAGAGCAATTGCCCGAAATCAGTTACCCGAAAAAGTAGCAAATAAACCAAAAGGTGGTTTCAGTATACCAGTAGATGTTTGGGCCAATGATGATTTTAAAGCTTTAGCTCGCGAGCAGCTTTTAAAACCAGACTCAAATCTATCCTATTTATTAAATAAAAGCATCTATAAGGAATGGGTAGACGCATTTGTAGAAAATCGGCAAACACCAGGAATCTCTAGAGAAGGTCTCTACCAAAGATTTATAATGCTGCTTAGTTTGTCTCTTTATATCGATAAATAAATAGGTCTTTGAAAGTATTAATGGTTTTAGTGGGTACTCCAATTCTAGAGAGAAATAAGCAAGAGAAAATTGAATATTTAGAACGATATTGTCTCGAACTTGGTTCAAATGCACTTTTTGAACGCAAGGAAATTATCAATGCCGATAATCAGAGAAAATCGTTAGTAGGGCAAGGTATTAATGTCGATTATGTTTTTCTCGGAGCAAGAAGACACCCAAAATCACTTTTTAATTCAGGTAGAATTCTCAGAAAATTAGTGAAAAAGGAAAAATATGATTTAGTTCATAGCATGTGGGGAACCACCACAGGCCTGGTTTGCACAATCTTTTCGCCTGTACCAACAGTTGTTTCGTTTTGTGGAAGCGATCTTCTAGGTAATTATACACCAGAAGGTAAACAAACAAAAGGCGGCCGTCTGTCATCATTTATTTCTAAAATTGATGCCGTTTTGGCAAAGGCAATTATAGCCAAGTCAGAGCATTTGAAAAACAGTCTGTGGTCAAGTACCAGATCAAAGGTTACAGTAATTCCAAATGGCATAGACCCAGCCAAATTCTATCCTATTGATAGAGACAAAGCCCGCCATGAACTAGGCTGGTCTTTGAGCAAAAAGGTGGTATTGCTTTTTAAGGGTGGTGGAGCCTATGTTAAGAATCTTCCTTTAGCTGAAAAGGCTTTTGAAATGTTGAACGTTGAGAATAAGGAGCTTTTCTATATAGAAGGAATTCCGTTTGAAAGGCTTGTTTACTACTACAACGCAGCGGATGTTATGTTTCTAACATCTCTACACGAGGGTTCAAACAACTCCATTAAAGAAGCTATGGCGTGCAACCTTCCTATAGTTACTTCTGCCGTAGGCGATGCCCCCGAGCGTTTAGAAAATGTTAAAAACAGTGCAGTAATTAAATCCTATAGAGCTGAAGACTTTGCCCATGCCGCTGAAAGCATACTTGCAAATGGCCAACGAAGTAATGGCAAAGATTTTATACATGAAATAACAGAGCAGGCTGTCGCAAACAAAATTGCAAACTATTATAAAAAGATACTAACAAAAGCATGATAGCCATTATTGATTACGGCATGGGTAACCTTGGCTCCATTAAAAATATGTTCAAAAAAATTGGCGCAGAAGCAATCATCACTTCTGATTTAGACGTGATGTACAAAGCTGATAAACTTTTGCTTCCTGGTGTTGGGCATTTCAAAAAAGCTATGGATAATTTAAATGAAACAGGTTTATCATCAATTATCCAGCAACAAGCTGCATCTGGAAAACCCATAATGGGAATTTGCCTCGGAATGCAGCTTTTGGCTAGCCATAGCCAAGAAGGAGATGTTAATGGACTAAACCTAATTCCAGGCGAGGTGCAAAAGTTTAGTTCTCAACATAAACTTAAAGTTCCACATATGGGTTGGAACCGATTGAATTATAATTCTAGTTGCCCGCTTTTTAACGATTTTCACGTGTTTGATGAAGCCCGTTTCTACTTTGTTCATTCGTATTTCTACATTTGCACCGAATATGAACACAGTGTGGGGACCACAGAATACGGAATTACTTTTACTTCAGCAATTCAAAAAGACAATGTTTTTGGCATGCAATTTCACCCAGAAAAGAGTCACAAATTTGGCATGAAATTGTTCGAAAATTTCCATAAGCTTTAGGCAAGTATGCTTCAAACGAGAGTAATTCCAATTTTACTGCTTCGCAATAAAGGGTTGGTTAAAACCCAGAAGTTTGACAAAGCTAAATATATAGGCGATCCTATTAATGCAATTAAAATATTTAACGATAAAGAAGTTGACGAATTAGTTTTTTTAGACATTGATGCTAGTAAAAAGGGATTAAGGCCTGATTTTGAACTAATAGCCAATATTGCATCAGAGTGCTTTATGCCCTTAGGTTATGGAGGCGGGATTTCGAACATTGATGATATCAAACTGCTATTTTCAATAGGTGTTGAAAAAGTAATTCTTAACAGCGCTGCTATTCAAAATTTGAATTTAGTGAAAGAAGCTGCAGATATTTTTGGCGGCCAAAGCATTGTAGTTTCTATAGATGTTAAAAAAAATATGTGGGGTAAATACATTGTTTTTTCACATGCAAAGTTAAACCCCTTGGTTACCGACCCAGTAGAGTTTGCCAAAGCAGCACAAGCAGCCGGGGCAGGCGAAATAATGGTTAATGCCGTAGATAGAGATGGAATGATGAACGGCTATGATACCAAGTTAATTGAAAAAATGTGCGAAGCAATAAATCTACCTGTGGTAGCTAGTGGCGGAGCATCTGGAAGAAATGACTTTAAGGAAGCGGTAAAAGTAGGTGCATCAGCAGTAGCAGCTGGAAGCATCTTTGTATATCATGGACCTCACAAGGCCGTTTTGATAAACTACCCAACTCAGAGCGAGTTGAAAAGTGTATTGAGTTAAATGAGCACAGAAAGACCTTACCAAATCTGCACCAAAACTGTGATGGACACCGTTGGTGATCCAACTATCACTTTTGACGAAAATGGGATTTGCAACTATTATTATGAGTTCAGTGAGAAGCTCAAAATACGCGTGCCACCTAAAGAAGAAGCAAAACAGCAGCTTGAAATTATTGTCGAAAAGATTAAGAAAGCGGGAAAAGGTAAACAATACGACTGCATAATTGGCGTTAGTGGTGGTGTTGATAGTACTTATACCGCTTGGTTAGTTAAGCAATTGGGTTTAAGGCCATTGGCTGTGCACTTAGATAATGGCTGGGATTCTGAACTAGCTGTAAAAAATATTGAAAACATCCTTAATAAATTGGATATTGATCTATACACGGAAGTGTTAGATTGGGAAATGTTCAAGGATTTACAACTTTCTTTTTTAAAGGCCAGTACACCAGATAGTGAAATTCCTACAGACCATGCTATTCTCACTATTCTATATAAAATTGCCGCTAAATACAAAGTAAAACACATTATAAGTGGTATGAACTTCAGAAATGAAGGTTTTTTGCCACCAACTTGGGCTAGGGGATATTTGGATTGGAAGTATATAAAAGGCGTTCATAAAAGGTTTGGAACTCAAAGTTTAAAAAGTTTCCCCCATATGAATGTTATGCAGTTTTTATATTTCAACCTTGTCCTTAAAATCAGAAGCATTTCAATTCTAAATTATATCGACTTTAACAAAGGAGAAGCAATGGAATTGATACAGAAAGAGCTGGGCTGGAAAAACTATGGTGGTAAACACTATGAGTCTATTTACACTCGTTTTTTTCAGGCTTACATATTACCTAGGAAGTTCAAGATAGATAAAAGAAAGGCTCATCTTACATGTCTTATCATTTCAACTGGTGAAGTAACTAGAGATAGAGCTTTGGAGATCTTAAACGATCCACCTGCTGATCCAAAACTCATGGAAGATGACAAGGAGTATGTTATAAAAAAATTCGGAATAACGGAAAAGGATTTCGATAACATTATGAATGCTGAACCTAAAACCATTCATGACTACCCAAATATTAATAAGCTCGAAATGAAGTTTCGAAGAATGTTGCTCAAATTGAGAAACATGAAACTGCTACCCAACTAGCATGAAAATCTTAACCGTAGTAGGAGCACGACCACAATTCATAAAGGCCGCGGCCGTTTCCCGTGCTATTACGCAACACTCAGATATTACTGAAGTAATAGTGCATACTGGCCAACATTTTGATGAAAAAATGTCAGACATTTTCTTTCGAGAAATGGCCATACCAAAGCCAGATTATAATCTAGATATCAATAGCCTCAGTCACGGAGCTATGACCGGGCGAATGTTAGAAGGAATTGAACAGATCTTGATTATGGAGAATCCTGACTACCTGCTGGTATATGGCGATACTAACTCCACTGTTGCTGGAGCCTTGGCGGCCAGTAAGCTGCACATCAAGGTAATTCATGTAGAAGCAGGGCTAAGGAGCTTCAACATGAAAATGCCTGAAGAAGTAAACCGCATCATTACCGATAGAATAAGCGACATTCTTTTTTGCCCCACAGAAGAAGCAGTTAAAAACTTGCGTAATGAAGGGTTT
Organism: Bacteroidota bacterium; assembly: GCA_020437725.1. GTDB lineage: Bacteria > Bacteroidota > Bacteroidia > CAILMK01 > JACPUW01 > JAGQWA01. The sequence goes on from JAGQWA010000030.1 coordinate 11,401, forward strand.
GAAAACTTCAGTTCCCAAATAGTACACTCTGGAGATGTGATGGAAGATGCTGCGCTATTCTATGCTCAACTATTGGACAACGATGATTCCTTTCTACAAAATATGGGAGTTAAATCAGATGAGTATGCGTTGGTTACCCTTCATCGACAAGAAAATACAGATTCCGTAGATAAGCTTACAACCTTGGTTTCTACCCTGAATCAAATTGCGAAAGAAAAACCAATAGTTCTTCCGTTGCACCCACGAACTCGAAAAAAGTTGAACCAGCTTAACTTGGAACTAAAAGTAAATACCATTGAGCCTGTAGGTTATTTCGATATGATAAGGCTTATTCGTAACTCCAGTTTTGTGATGACCGATAGCGGCGGGCTTCAGAAAGAAGCCTATTTCTTCAATAAATTTTGCATTACCCTGCGTGAACAAACCGAGTGGGTAGAGTTGCAAAAAGACGGCTACAACTTTGTGGTTGGTACTAGTAAAGAAAAGTGTATCGATGCCGTAATGCAGATTGAAAAGCGCGAATTTGAAAGAAAAAGTGAGTTGTACGGAGGCGGACACGCTGCCCAATTCATTGTGAACTATCTCAAAAAGAAACTGTGAGAATTATCCTTTTAACACAGTATTTTTTTCCTGAAACAGGAGCCCCACAAAACCGGTTGGGTGCCTTGGCTGAATATTTAGCAAATAAACACGAAGTTCACGTAATAACTGCCATGCCGAATTACCCGGCATTGAAGATATTTCCAGAATACGAAGGAAAGTTAGCATTCAGCGAAACCAAAGACGGTTACCAAATACACAGGGTGCCATTGCATGTAAATGGAAAGGGTTTTATTGACCGATTACGTACCTACATCACTTTTTCCATCAATGCGGCTGCCTATACGAAAGAACTTTTCGGTAAAGAACCGTTTGATATTGTGTTTTGTGAGTCGCCCCCTTTGTTTTTGGGGTACTGGGCGGTTAAACTGGCCAAACGCTTTAAAGCAAAGCTGGTTTTTAATGTATCAGATCTTTGGCCAGAATCGGTCGAAAAATTGGGGCTTGTAACCAACAAATTACTTTTGGCTCCCTTTTACATGCTCGAGAATTGGTTGTATAAGAAGTCTGATCTGATTACTGGACAAACTCAAGGCATTTGTGATTCCATTAGAACCAAACTGCAAAAAGGTAAAAATACCCCAGTTCATTGGTATCCTAACGGAATTGATCTTTCAGAAATTCATCAAATTGACGTCAATGATTCCTTGGTAGATCAGTTTAAAAACAAGAAGATTGTTCTGTATGCTGGTAATTTAGGTTATGCCCAAGGGTTGGAAGTTATTACGCAAGCAGCCGCTAACATTAAAGACCAACCCGAAGTGCATTTCGTGATAATAGGAGATGGACCCGAGCGAGATAAGCTTGAAGCACAAGTGCTAAACAATCAGCAAAACAATTGCACCCTGCTGTCATCGGTTTCAAGAAAAGAACTGTTTAGTCTTATTAAGTCTAGTTTTGCTTACATTGTACCGTTGAAGAAAATAGAGTTGTTTCTTGGGGCAATTCCTTCTAAAATATTTGAACCGCTTGCATTTGGGGTACCAGTATTACTTGGTGTAGATGGTGAAGCTAAAAATATATTCTGCAATTCATATAATGCTGCCTTGTACTTCGAACCTGAAAATTCAAATGACCTACTTCTGCAGCTTTACAAGTTACTTCACGATGATAATCTGCGCACTAAAATTGCTATAAATGGAAAAAATGTAATTGCCCAACAGTTTAACAGAGCTGTAATACATAGCCAGCTTGAGAAAAAACTTATTCAAATCAATGCCCAATAATTAATGAAAATACCTTTTTCTCCTCCATATATAGACGAGTATGTTGAAGCCGAGGTAATTGACTCTCTTAGATCTGGCTGGATTACCACCGGACCAAAAGTTTTGGCACTACAGCAAGAGGTTTCAGCCTATTGCGATGTGACTCATACTCTTTGCGTTAATTCTGCTACTTCGGGCATGATGCTAGCCTTGCACTGGTTTGGAATAGGGCCAGGTGATGAAGTTATAGTTCCGGCATATACTTATTGCGCTACGGCCTTAACTGTAATGCACCTAGGTGCTAAACCAATTATAGTTGATGTAGGAGATGATTTTTGTATTTCAATTAAAGCAATCAAAAACGCAATTTCTCCTAGAACTAAAGCTATAATGCCTGTTGATTTTGCTGGCTTTCCGTGCGATTATGACAGCATTTTAGAGCTAGTTGAAAATTCAGATGTAAAAAATATCTTTTCACCTAACTGCCAAAACCAAAGATTGCTTGGACGCCCGTTGATACTTTCTGATGCGGCACACTCTTTTGGCGCAAAATATAAAGGCCGAATGACAGGGAAACTTGCCGACCTTTCTGTTTTTTCATTTCATGCCGTAAAAAATTTAACAACCGCTGAAGGCGGAGCAATTTGCATTAATTTACCTGCCGCGTTCAATAATCAGGATGTTTACTCTACTTTAAAGCTTTGGTCTTTAAATGGACAAACCAAAGATGCATTTACTAAAAGCCAAGCTGGTGGCTGGAAGTATGATATCGTTTATCAAGGTTTTAAAATTAATATGCCAGATATCTGTGCGGCAATAGGGTTAGCGCAAATAAAACAATATCAAAATGTGCTCCTAAAAAAGAGAAATGAAATTTATGATTATTATAGTCAAAAGTTGTCGGCTTTTAACTGGGCATTGGTTCCAAAAAGAGTTACAGAAAATGCTGAAGGTTGCGGGCATTTATATCCATTAAGAATTAAGAATTGTAGTGAAGAAAACCGCGATAGAATAATTGAAGGTTTGGCAAAACTTGAAATTGCAACAAATGTCCATTTTATTCCTTTGCCTTTACTTACGGTATTTAAAGAACAAGGCTTCAAAATTGAAAATACTCCTGTTGCACATAGCTTATATGTAAACGAAATATCATTGCCAATTTATCCTCAACTAAACCATGAAATGATTGATTATCTGGTTAACCAGCTGTCTCTACTAATTGATGAGATACATAGATAATAATGATAATTAGGTTTGTAGATATTTGTATTTCAATAGTTGGAATTATTTTTTTAGCTCCAATTTTTATACTTATAGCTGTTTTAATAGTTCTAGGCTCAAAAGGTGGTGTATTTTATTTACAGAAAAGAGTTGGGTTATATGGGCAGATTTTTACCTTGTATAAATTTAGAACAATGACCACCGGTGCCGACAAAAGTGGTTTGTTAACAATAGGCAATGATTCAAGAATTACCGCAATTGGTAAGATTTTAAGAAAATATAAGTTAGATGAGTTTCCACAATTAATAAATGTAATAAATGGCAATATGAGTATTGTGGGGCCAAGACCTGAGGTGGAAGAATATGTAAATCTATACACCGAGCAGCAAAGAGAAATTCTAAAGGTTAAGCCAGGAATTACTGATTTAGCGTCAATACATTTTAGTAATGAAAATGAGATTCTGGGTAAGGTAGACAACCCAAGAGTATATTATATTGAGGTAATAATGCCAGCTAAAATAGATTTCAATATGGAGTATATAAAGAATCCAACATTGAAAAATTATTTTAAAATTATATTTAAAACCATATTAAAAATTTTCAGATAACTATGAGTTATACATTCGCAGTAATAGGATTTGGACATATTGGACGAAGACATGCGACAATTATAAATGAATATCCAAACTCGAATTTGGTAGCAATTATTGATACAAATAGTAGTGTTCAATCACACGAACTTTATCCAAAAGGCACACCATTCTTTTCGAATATCAATGATATGATTGCATCTGGAATTAAGCCAGATGTATTAAATATTGCAACACCAAATGGTTTACATTGCATGCATGCAATAGAAGGATTGTCTCTAGGCATGCACGTAGTTATTGAAAAACCAATGGGCTTATCAAAATCTGAATGCGAAGCTGTAATCTTTAAAGCACTGCAATTTTCGAAACAGGTTTTTGTTGTTAAGCAAAACAGATACAGTCCACCTTCTAAGTGGCTTAATACCGTTGTAAAAGATGGTATTTTGGGTAAAGTTCAAACAGTTCAGGTAAATTGTTATTGGAACAGAGATGATCGATATTACAAAGCTGATGGGTGGAAAGGCAGTTTAGCTTTAGATGGTGGTACACTCTTTACTCAGTTTAGTCATTTTATAGACATTATGTACTGGGTATTTGGAGATATAAAAAACATTTATAGCACATTTAATGATTATGAACATTCAAAATCAACTGATTTTGAAGACACTGGTCTTGTGCACTTTGAGTTTGTGAACGGAGGGATGGGGTGTATAAATTTTTCTACAGCAGTATGGGATACTAATATGGAAAGTAGCATTACCGTTACAGGATCAAAAGGCTCATTAAAAGTAGGTGGTCAATACATGAATGAGATTGAATATTGCCACATTCAGAACTATGAAATGCCAGAACTTGAAGCCACTAATCCACCAAACGATTATGGTCCATTTAAAGGCAGTGCTGCCAACCATCACTACGTAATAGAAAATGTAGTTAACACCTTAAACGGAAAAGATACAATAACAGCAAATGCCTTAGAAGGTATGAAGGTAGTTGATATTATAGAGCGTATATACAATGCAGGTTCTAGGCCATTAAAAAAGAATTTTCATGAATAAGTCTAAATATTTTGCGCATCCAACTGCTGTAATAGACGAAGGCTCAGAAATAGGAGAAGGAACTAAAATTTGGCATTTTTCTCATATTATGTCTAACTGTAAAATAGGCAATAACTGTAATCTTGGACAAAACGTAGTTGTAAGCCCAGGTGTTATTCTGGGCAATAATTTAAAAATTCAGAATAACGTTAGTATTTATACGGGCGTAATTTGTGATAATGATGTTTTTCTTGGCCCTAGCATGGTATTTACCAATGTAATTAACCCTAGAAGTGCGGTTAATAGGAAAGCTGAGTATGCTAAAACTCATTTAGGTGTAGGAGCAACAGTTGGTGCAAATGCCACAATTGTGTGCGGAAATAACATTGGTAAATTTGCATTTATAGGAGCAGGAGCTGTAGTTACTAAGAATGTTCCAGATTTTGCGCTTGTTGTTGGTAATCCTGCAAGGCAAATTGGCTGGATGAGCGAATACGGTCATAGATTACATTTTGATTCGCTAGGTAATGCTAAATGTAAGGAATCAGGAAGCCTTTATAAATTAGAAGAAAATATTGTTTATAAAATAGACTAACTAGCATAATGCTATTTCAGGAATACTTTTCTAAAAAATTCGTACCGAGATGGATTATATTGCAAATTGATATATTCCTCAGTCTTGTATCGATTTGTCTTGCGTATCTGTTGAG
>JAGQWA010000310.1 GCA_020437725.1 Bacteroidota bacterium
CAGTATTTCCAGCCCCAAAAGAAGTTGTTGAAGCTGTTATTAAGTAGTTGCCTTGCTTATCTTGAATAAGAGAATAGCCAAATTCATCGCTTGTGCCGCCATAAGCTCTGGCAAAATCTACTTTTCCGTCGGTGTCGAATTTTACGAAGTAGATGTCTCTGTTTCCGGCTCCAAAGCTGGTAGTAAAACCAACTGCAGCATATTTTTTATCATTTGTTCTTATTACGTGCATAAAGCGGTCGTCTCCACTTCCACCATAAAGATTGCTCCAACTAATGGTTCCGTCGGTGTTAATTTCGCTAATTAAGCCATCTATATGAGAAGTAGCTTGGGTGCTATTTACAGCTATAATTTTATTGTTAAAGGCAGAAACCAAACTACCGCTCGATTCATTAAACTGATTTCCCATTTTTCTAGCCGCTTCAATGGTATTTCCATTACTCGATAAGGTCATTACTACCCCGTCACTATATCCTGAATTCACGGTGTAAGACCTTGATGTAATATGTAATACTATTTCCCCATTGGGCATTTCTAAAAGGCCAAAGCCTTGATCGTCAGACGAGCCGCCGAGTACTTTTGACCACCTAATGGTGCCATTTGGTTGCACTCTAAGTAGATAAACGTCTTCGTCAGAGCCGCCATAAGATTTTGTTGTGCCTAATAAAAAGTAATCGCCGTTTCGCGCTAGTGTAAGTTGATTACATCTATCGTCATCGGTTCCACCATAGGTTCTAAGCCAATCAACGTCTCCATTTTCATCTACTTGCATAAGTAGCACGTCTTCGCCGCCATTTCCACGGCTTTCGGTATATCCGGCAATTAGCATTTTACCGTTTTGGTAAAGAATACTGGTGCCTGCATCGTTAGAATTTCCGCCGTATGCCCTAATATATTTTGTAGCGCCGCAGTTACCACCAGTGCAATTGCCAGAAACCACAGTTTGTGAGTCGCTATAACTGCAGTTTGATGTGCTGTCGAAATAGCTTACGTAGAAAGTGCTTACGGTACCTAGATCGGCATAAGGATTTGCAATGGTGCTATCTGTTAAACCATTTTTGGTTGACCATGTAAAAGAAAACTTATTGGGAATGGTGTCGGGGCCAAGGTTTACCGCATCGGCGCCACAAGCTTCAATATTAGGGAAAGAAACTTTTATGCTTTTATTTATAGTTATTTGAAGTGTGTCGTTTATTTTACAATTGGCATCAAAGTCGCCGGTTTCTAGGTAAAAAATGGTATCGTTAGCGCCAAGGGTAACTTGTTTAAAAGAATCGGTTGCAATAAGTTGGTTTTTGCTGTTATACCAGTTTACATATTTTCCGTCTTTGCTATCGAGGTCTAGCAAATTTCCTGGGCAAAAAGTACCAGAATTGGTAAGGATTTTTAGGTCGGGGTTTTCAAGAGAAATGAAAAAAGATGCGCCTTTATCATTAGTACCGTATGTTCTAGAACCGACAATTAGGTCATTTACACCATTATTATCGAAATCTGGCAATTCACATAACGAAACACCAAATTGATCACTATTCGACAGGGATATTTTAAAATTTCCTTCGGTGCTTGAGATTTTATCATAACAGGAGACTAAACCATCGTCTGTAAGATAGAGCAGCCAAATAGCGCCTCTGTCACTTCCACCGTCGTCATTATTATGTGCACCAACAAATAGATCTTCTACTCCATCTCCATTAACATCGCCTGGAGCAGCAAAGTATCTACCAAACCAATCGCCATTATTAATGTCAGCATTAAAATTGCTTAATGTAGAGCTAACTTTGCTGTACTTTTTTACAGTGCCATTGGTATCTAAAAATAAAATCCAGAAAGCCCCTCTATCTGTTCCGCCATCATCATCTCTTGGTGCTCCAACGGCAACATCTGTTATCCCATCCCCATTTAAATCACCAATATTTTTTACAGAATAGCCAAACAAATCCGAATTAGACAAAGAGCCATTAAATCCACCTTGTGTATCACTTATTTTTTTATATCTCTTAACAGAAGCTGTTGTGTCCATAAATAAAATGTATACACAGCCTCTATCTGTTCCTCCGTCGTCGTCACCCGATGCACCTACTATTAAGTCTTCTACGCCATCTCCATCAAGATCTCCGATGCTTGATACACTTGTTCCAAATTTGTCATCATTATCTAGTGTAGCTGTAAAATTTCCTTGCGTATCGCTAATTTTTTTGTATCGCTTTACCTCGCCACTAGTATCAATAAAACAAACATATATTGCTCCTCGATTTGTTCCTCCATCATTGTCTTGATAAGAACCAATTACCACTTCTGAAACCGTGTCTTTGTCATAGTCGTTAAGTTTTGCAAGGTAGTGCCCAAATCTGTCGTCTTTTGTCAAGGAACCTGCAAACCCGCCTGATCCTTGAGTTATTCTTACGTATTTTTTAACACTTCCATCAGCGTTAAGCATTAGTGTATAAACTGCGCCAGCGTCTGTATTTGAACCTAAGTCATGACCCTGTGCGCCAATCACAACATCGGTTATTCCATCCTTATTTATATCACCTAGTTCCTGAACTGAGATGCCAAATTCGTCATCTGAATTAATCAAATTGCTAGGAAGCCCATTAAGCCCTGCAGCTTGAACAGCCGTTTGTTTGACTTGTAAAACAGTATTTTGCGCCTTGGAAGAAAAATGAAGTATTAGGCCAACAATTAGGATGTAGTATTTTATTTTATTCATGTAGGGGGTCTCTAGAATGTTCCAAAAATAATGGATAATGAAATTTGGCCATAACCAAGAATTATTGAATTGTATCAGAAAAAACAATGATTAGATTTAAGAATGTCTTCTACTTTAAAAAGCAACGTAAGTTTCTTTTCTTGTTAAGCCCACCATTTTCAGGATCTACCGCAATGGCAAGGGCAATTGAACAATCACCATTAGTATCAAACTTTTCGTTCGAAGGCCAAGTGGTACGTGGAGCTAAAAAAATACTTTTGCCAAAGGCTTGGGATGAAACGGCATTAATAGATTGGAAAATCATTTGGAAATTTTGGCGTTGGAGATGGGATTTGAGTAAAGATATTTTACTTGAGAAAAGCCCGCCAAATATAATGTGGGCCAAAAGCATGGAAGAATACTTTGAAAATGCTTATTTTATAATTTCTATTAGGAATCCCTATGCATTCGCTGAAGGATATACAAGAAGAAAAAAAGGTGGCTTTGACGACGCAGCCAGGTTTTGGTTAAGATGCGCGGAAAAGCAGATTTGGAACTGCAGCAATCTTGAAAAGTTTGAAATTCTGACATATGAAGAATTTACGCAAGACCCATCGCTGTTGGAATTTAGGTTGAACAAACTTTTGCCCAAGTTTGGGCCGCTGCCAGCTAATATTGCAGTAAAGGCCAAAACCATCAGGGGAATTGAAACCAATCAAATCACAAACTTCAATCAACAAAAAATAGATAAAATCTCAGTTCAAGACATTAAGGTGATTACTAAAATCCTTGCATCCAAAAAGGAATGTCTTGAGTACTTTAATTACGAACTTTTATAAGGATGATATTCAAAAAATACAATGCTAATGTCATTTATCTGGCTTCGTACCCTAAATCTGGTAATACCTGGGTTAGGTTCATCATTGCCAATATTTATAATCAGCTTGAAAACAAAGTAAGTGAAGTTACTTTTCATAATGTTCAGGAGTTAATTCCAGAAACTGGAGTTGAGAAAAAATTTGGGTTTAACAAATTACCAGAAGTGGTTAAAACTCATGATAGATTCAAAAAGGGAATGAAAAAAACCATTTTGATAGTTAGAAACCCAATAGATGTTGCCAATAGCTACTATCACTATTTAGTTTCTGAGAAACAAAAGAGTGTAACCTTCAATTCGTTATTAAAAGATGCAGATAAAGGGTTGTCTGCAATATGTGCTTTTGCCACTGAGTATATAAATAGCGGAATTGAGTTGAAGGTTCTTACATATGAAAACCTTCACAGCAACTCTGTGCGTGAAATAAAATCGCTGACAAACTTTCTTGGCATTGAAGTATCTCAAAATGTTATTGAAAAAGCAATTGAGTTGTCGAGCTTTAATTCTATGCGTAAAGTAGAAAATGAGCATGGAAGACCATACGCTAAAACAGATTTTAAATTTACTCGGCTCGGAGTAGTTGGTGATGGTCTGGCTCAGTTGAATGATGAAGACAAATTATATGCGCGGGAAATACTCTCTAAATATCCAGTGCTAGATTTACTTTATAGAGATACAGTTGAGTAGCCTTAAAAAATATCCTAACCTATACATAATTGGAGTGGCTAAAGCAGGAACTACGGCGCTTGCATCTTCATTAGCACAGCACCCTCAAAT
>JAGQWA010000311.1 GCA_020437725.1 Bacteroidota bacterium
GTTAAAGAATGCAGTCGCTTAAATCTTCCATTTTATGACTTAACTGCGTTTGTAAAACAATTTGAAGACAAGGGCCAGCATCTTTATTGGAATTACGACGACCATATGCGCGGCCGTTCTTATCTATTAATTGGAAGTAAAATATGGCAACATTGTAATGAGTATAATTAAATAAGGCCACCAGCATTCAAAACTCCGCACTTAAAAATTAAAAATTATAACAACTCAACACTCAAGACTCAACACTCAAGACTCAACACTAGTTTGTCGGAACATTTTGCATAAAATCTTGTTCAGCTTGGTAACTTTAGCGCATGTTGGGATTCCGATTTACACAGTACATTGAAGATCAGGAGCAAAGCACATTTGACCAACTTCTGAAAATCTTCTTAGAGTTGCTCAATTACTCATCTGGCGATGTAACTGAAGCATTGAATTGGCTTAACGAGTTGAACAAAGAGTACAATCTCACCAATCAAGAATATACCATGGCTCAATTTATAGAAGAGCTAATTGAGAAAGGTTATATAAAAGAAAATGAGCCCAGTAGCAACGGATTTATTCTCACAGCCAAATCTGAACAAGTAATTAGAGAAAAAGCCCTTGAAGAGATTTTTGGCAAACTCAAAAAAGGAAATCATGGAAACCACACAACACCTTATGCCGGCAAAGGAGATGAGCAAACACCAGATTTAAGGCCTTTTCAATTTGGCGATAATCTAGATGCCATTGCCTTTACAGAATCAATGCGCAATGCGCAGATAAACCACGGTATTGGCAATTTTATGCTTACTGAGAACGACCTGGAAATTCGAGAGCAGGAGTTTAAAAGTCAAACCGCCACCGTGGTAATGATAGACATTAGCCACTCAATGATTCTATATGGCGAAGACCGAATAACACCTGCTAAGAAAACTGCCATGGGTTTGGCTGAACTTATAAAGCGCAAATACCCCAAAGACACCGTGAATTTTATTGTCTTTGGAAATGATGCATGGGAAGTTCAATTGAAAGACCTTCCGTACCTAAAAGTTGGGCCTTATCATACCAATACTGTGGCCGGACTAGAATTAGCAATGGATATTCTGAGGCGAAAAAAGAACGCCAACAAGCAAATTTTCATGATTACTGATGGCAAGCCAACTTGCTTAAAAGAAGGCATTAAGTACTACAAGAACTCTTGGGGGCTCGATAAGAAAATATTAAACAAAACCATGAATTTGGCCCACCAGGCCAGAAGACTGAGAATACCCATAACCACTTTTATGGTGGCCAAAGATTCGTGGCTGGTAAAATTTGTAAAAGATTTTACCGCTGCCAATAATGGCAAAGCCTATTACACTGGTTTAGGCGGCTTAGGCGAATATGTATTTGAAGACTACGAAAGAAACAGACGAAAGAACATTAGATAATTCATTAAAACGGAAATGACAAAACCCACTATAAAAACACTCGGCGAACTAAAGAAAGCAGGCTACACATCAAGAAGCATTAAACAAGAGCTAAGGCAAAATCTAATAACCAAACTTAAGAACAACCAAACCCTGTTTGCAGGAGTTTTGGGCTATGAAGACACCGTAATTCCTGATGTTGAAAAGGCAGTTTTAGCAAGGCATAATATGTTGCTGCTTGGTTTACGCGGTCAGGCTAAAACCAGAATTGCCCGCCAAATGACTCAACTGCTCGATGAATGGGTTCCATTTATTGCCGGAAGTGATATTCACGATGATCCTTTGGCGCCTATTAGCCATTTTGGCCATAATGCCATTGCCCAAAATGGAGACGAAACTGAAATTGACTGGCTGCACAGAGACGAGCGGTACGTTGAAAAATTGGCTACCCCCGATGTATCCGTTGCCGATTTAATTGGTGATGTTGATCCAATAAAAGCAGCCACGTTAAAATTGTCTTACGATAATGAACGCGTTATTCATTTCGGTTTAATACCAAGAGCACATCGTTCCATTTTCGTAATGAACGAATTGCCTGATTTACAACCTAGAATTCAAGTGGCATTGTTCAATATTTTGCAAGAAGGCGACATACAAATTCGCGGGTTTAAAATGCGTTTGCCGTTGGATATTGAATTTGTTTTTACGGCAAATCCAGAAGATTATACCAATAGGGGAAGCATAGTTACGCCGCTAAAAGATCGAATTGAAAGTCAGATTCTAACGCACTATCCAAAGAACCTTGACTTATCAAAAGAAATTACGCATCAAGAAGCGCGTATTCTTGATGAACAGAGCGATAAAGTGCATGTTCACCCAGTTATTGCCGATTTGCTTGAGCAAGTAAGTTTTGAAGCAAGAAAGTCTGAATACGTTGACGAAAAAAGCGGTGTTAGCGCGCGTTTAACCATTTCAGCATACGAGCTTTTGGTAAGTGCTTGTGAGCGAAGAGCTATTTTAAATGGTGAAGATGAAGTGCATGCAAGGGTAGGTGACTTGGTGCAGGTAATTCCGGCCATTACGGGAAAAATTGAATTGGTATATGAAGGTGAACAAGAAGGCCCAATGAATGTGGCCAAATTGCTAATTGGCAAAGCCATTCGCTCGGTTTTTCCGGCCTATTTTCCGAGCCCAGAAACCTATAAAAAGAACAAATCTGGTAGTCCTTATCAAGAAATTGTTGACTGGTTTAGCGCTGGCAAATTCATAGAATTACATCATCATTTCACACAAAAAGAATATGCCGAAAAGCTTGTTGAAGTGCCCGGATTATATGAGTTGGTAAAACAACATCATAAGGGTGCTGACAGCAAAGAAATGCTCATTTATATGGAGTTGGTGCTGCACGCATTAGCTGAATTCTCTCAAATAAGTAAGCACCATGTTGAAGGCGGTTCACTCACATTTAAAGACTTAATGAGCAGCATGTTTACCATTGATGAAGATGAGTATGGTGATGATGATGAGACTATTTTTTAGATCGATTAGTTATTGATGATGACCAAGAAAAATGAAAATTGAATGTTTCACCTTATTAAGTGAATATTCCCATCATGAATTTCGGTAATTCCGCGGTTATTGGTTGCTATTATAATGTAGTTATACACCCCTACAGGAAGGTTCATGCCTGTTTTTGTTCCATCCCAGATATTATCAGGATTATTTGACTCAACCAAGATTTGGCCGTTGCGGGCATAAATAATACACTTAAACTCTTCAATTCCATACCGTCCAACTTTGAATATGTCATTAACTCCATCACCATTTGGGGTAAATGCGTTCGGAATAAAAAGTGTGGTGCGTATCGGAATTGATACAACATTGCTAATTGATACTTGATTGTAACCATCATTTTCAATAGCCACAATTCTATAGTAAACAGAATCGTAATTCAATTGCGGAATTCTATAATCAGGATAAACCAATTGATTGGAAGCATTAATTGGTAACCAGTTTATGCCATCAGAACTGCTTTGGGTTACATATTCCTTAACACCGAAATTCCAGTCTTCATAAGCATTCCACTTGAGTACCGTATAGGAGTTGTTAAAATTTTGAACATTCAGAGATAAACTGCTACCCAGATTTGATGCTTTTGATATCTTCTCACATGAATCAATCACTTTAATTTGGTAAACGTAGTTGCTGGCATTTGTTTTTGCAGATGAATCTATGAAAACTAAAGTGTCTATAATTCCGTTGTCTGGTCTATTTTCCACAGACCAAAATGTGTCTAGGCCATTTCCAGTTCTTGATATGATATAGGATTTCATACCCACAATCTCTTTCCATTTAATTTTCACTTCGTTTGGGCCTGAAACAGTAGTGCGAAACAAAATTGGTCGAGTATCTTGCATTACGCCAGGAGATAATTTAAACCACATTGTATCTCGGGTTTCGCAGCCTGTTGGTCCTTCTAATATCTGTTCAATAAAAAACTCACCTGGTAGGGAAACCCTACTAGAAAAAAACTTATTGGTAGAAATAAGCCCACCAGTATGCCATCTGGCCTCGTGCCTAACAATTTGCCCGGTGCTTTTATTAGTATAGTAGTAACTGGCGGGTGCGCATTTACTATCAAAATCAAGAGTGAAGCCTGGTTTTGGTGCTTGCACAATATGAAGACTGTCTTTGTAAGTAGTGGAGTCTGAACAGAAGCCATTGTTATAAACTAAGCTGATAAGGTATTGGCCCGGTTCCGTAAACTTGATAGTAGGATTCTGCCTTTTGAATTCATGGCTCTGAGTGTCATTAAGAAATACCTGCCAATGCCATAACGGTTGATAGCTTGTATCACTTATAGATGCATCTTTAAATTGCATTGAGTGGTAGGCACAACTTACTACAGAGTCAATATGAATGGCTGCCACGGG
>JAGQWA010000312.1 GCA_020437725.1 Bacteroidota bacterium
TCAACCATTGCGATAACAGGTTTAAGCCAATTGCTCTTTAGAAATACACCATCAAAAAGGCGGGGTGTATAATCATAATTTCTAATGAGCGCGGTTTGGCCTTTGGTCCAGGCCATTTGGCTGCAGCCGGATAAATATGGCGGCGGATTGTAAAGACTCAGAAATCTTGCAGGCAAATCGCCCCCACCTGCTAATTCGCACAATTGTTCGTAAACAGGCAAAAGTTCGGGCATGTGTTCTTCAATCTGCTCAAAACAGGTTAAATAGCCAGGCCGTGCGGTAAAGCCCTCGCTCAAATACCAGCGCTCATATTGGGGCCAGTATTTTTCAAATAGCGCTCGCCACTTCTCTCCAGGCTGCTCTTCTGCAAGCGCATTAATTGAAAAAAACATGAATTACATCATTTTGAAACCACCTATTTCGGGTGCAGCGGGCTGAGATACGTCAACTGGAATGCTTTCGAATTTGTCTTTAATTGCATTAATCCATTTTTTAGAGCGTGCAGTAAGCTTAAAGTCTTTAGTCATTGACCTACCTCGCATAACCAAAATTCCCAAGTCTGCTCCTTCATATTCGTAATCACCTTCTTTGCTAATTCTTAAGAAGAACGCTTCTTCTTCTTGTTCTACCGCTCTTCGGTGGGTATCCATTCTGTCAAATTGTATGCTTCCGTCTTCGTTCATTACCCAAATTCCACTGCGCGGAGCTTTGGTAATTAGATTCACATTATCATCAACATGTTTTATTACTAATTGGCTCCATGAATCAATGTTGTCTTGGTTGTTCCAACGTTGATTTAATGCTTTTACGTTAAGTTCATATTCGGTGTCCATCCATTCCATAATATGAAACAAAAACAATGGCGCGTCTGACAATGCGAATACGGCATGATTGGTGATTGAACTAGCGCCAGTAACTCTGGGATTTAGTTCACCTAAATATAAACGGTCTGTGCCTTCTTCTATAAGAAAATCTAATTCGAAATAGCCGTTGTAGCCTTCTTCTCTAAGGGCATTTCCAAATGCTTCAGTATATTTTCTGGCTTTAGCTCTTAAGGCGGGGGTAAATGCATCTGGAAATATTTCATTTCCGCACCAGCCACCTTTATATGGAGTTAGTTCTTTGAATCCAACCAATTCTGTCATTAATGGTGCTACAATGGTTCCGTGTTTTGTTACACATGCTTCAATAGCAGAGCCACGGCACTTAATTCGCTTCATAATTTTCACTTCTTTCTCAGCAATTATTTCTTCGGCGTGTTTGTCGAATTCTGCTTTGTTAGAAATAAAGAAAGTGGTGTGGCCAGAATCGCCAAACGGTGTTTGAATAACTAAATCGTTACCAAGTTTTTTAGATACTTTTTGAAGTGTTTCCCAAGAATCTACATTAGCTAAAACGTTGGGAACACTTGGTACCCCTGCTTTATCGCCAACGCGTGTGGTATTTACCTTATTGTCTAAAGATTGCCTGAGAGACGCAGAGGGGAAACAAACATCTAAACCAATTTTTTTGGCCAGTTTTTCGGTTTTTTCATCAAACATTAAAAACAAGGCTTTGCCCTTTTTTCTGCCTCTTGAACGTTTTTTAACGTAGTCTATAACTTCTTTATGCTCAAGCAAGTAATTATTAATGTCTTCTATACTTCTAAACTCGTCATGCGGCATGTCTGACGGTGAAAAAACGTTAGGGTGCATTCCATCAAAACATTCAATGTATGAAATGAACTTAAAGCCTTTAATCCACTCGTCGGCACCTAATAAATTAAAATTGGTGGCCGAAATGAAATAAATAGGTGTTTCGTTTTTGTAGAAGAATCTTCTAATGTCTGAGACGCCTTTAAGTTTTGGAATGGTTTCTAATACTTCTTTAGCGGTAGATTTTGTTTTTGCCATTATACTTATTTAGAATTCCTATTATTTATCCTTTACTAAAATTTCGGGTTTAAAGAGCAAAAGTCCTAATTCTGCCTTGTATCCGTGTATTTCTTTTACATCAAGTTTTATCATGAAGTTTAGAATCTCTCTGCTAAGTAATTGACCAGGCACTAAAACGGGAAATCCGGGTGGGTAAGGAATTACAAAATTAGAAGATACTAATTGCATGCCTTGTTCTAAAGCTTCATCGCATTCTTTTAAGGTCATGTGCATACAGTTTTCTTCATCGTAGGCCATAAAATAGGCCTTTCTTAAATTACCTTCTGGGGTTTTGCTATTCGGTTTAAAGTAATTGTGAAAGGCGCTAAAGTCTGGTAAAGGCGGGCAGTCTTGAGTTAAACCAAGAATTTTCTTTTCTTTAATTCTAAGTTCATCTCTTCCTAGCGATTCAATTTCTTCGTCAAGTTGTTTCGATATTTTTAGAAGTACGCCTGTTAAATATGCCACAGAGCTTCTTGTGGTTCCAATATTGGTCATAAACAGCACGGTATTTCTGGTGGTTTTATTTACTTGAATACCAAACTGATCCATTAAATATTGGTTTTTGAAATCGTCGCCATTAACACCAGTTCTTCCAATATGAAGGTTTATTTTGGTGGGATCGAGCACAAACTCATCATTATGCCAGCCTTTTTCGAGACGGCTCCAACCTTTTTCCGGATCGTAATATTTACTTAACCCAGACGACCTGTACTCTCTAGGAATAAGGTTTTCAATGGTAAGTACTTTAAAATACTTGGCTAAATCTGGATGGTTGATGATTTTCTCGCGAAGTGCCATTGACATTTCAATACTCTTCTCTACAAGTTCGTAGCCTTCAAAAACGGCTTGTCTCCTGCCCACATCTAAAGAAGCTAAAATCTGATAATTAGCAGATGTGGAAGTATGAGTCATATACGCTTCGTGAAAATTTTCTTCTGATTTACGTTTAAAGTCCTGATCATAGATATGAATCATTGACCCTTGGCGTAAAGATGATAGGGTTTTATGGGTTGATTGCGTTGAATAAACCCGAATACGAACTTTTTCAGGATCAACTAAATCGCTTTTATCTTTTGCATCATTGTAAAGTTGTTTGAAAGATTTTGAAGCGTATTTTCTATGAAGTTTTTGTGCGTTCCACATGGCGGTTCTATGCCTGTAATGACTTGTAAAACAAGCAAAACCAAACCAAGCTTCGTCCCATAAAAAGATAATATCGGGCTTAATGGCAAGTATTTCTTCCATTACCATTCGCACGTTATATACAATGCCATCAAAAGTGCAATTGGTTAAAATGAGCATTTTTACTTTGTGTAATCGCCCTTCTTCTTTTAATGCCAAAAGCTTTTCTTTTATGTGCCAAAGCGGCACGGCGCCATACATACTGTATTCTGGTATAGGGTAAGAATCTAGATAAATAGGGTGGGCTCCAGACAATACCAAGGCGTAGTGATGCGATTTATGACAATCTCTATCTATTAAAACAATATCACCCGGTTTTGCTAAACCTTGAAGTACAATTTTGTTGGCCGTAGATGTGCCGTTAGTAACAAAATAGGTGTGTTGAGCACCAAAGGCTTCGGCTGCTAATTTTTGGGCTTTTTTAAGAGGCCCAGTAGGCTGCAATAAACTGTCTAATCCGCCAGTTGTGGCCGATGTTTCGGCCAAGAAAATATTTCTACCATAAAACGACCCCATGTCTTTAATCCAGTTTGATTTAAAAACTGAATTACCACGAGATATAGGCATGGCATGAAATACCCCGGTTGGTTTCTTTGAATAATCTACTAAGGCTTTAAAAAACGGCGCTTCAAACCTTTCGTCAATTCCTCTGCGTATGCTTAAATGCGCTTCTTGAACATCTTCTTGGCGATAAAATATGCGCCTAAACATGTTTAATACTTCACTTTCAGTTTGATCTAGTGTTCGGTCGGTTACATAATATATGTCTAGTTCGGGCCTAAAGTCTTTTATTAATTCGGCCAGAATTAAGGCTAAATCAGATTCTTCTACACCAGTATAATCATACTGTGGAATATCTCTTAAAAATGGGGTTATTTCACCCAAGTCGTTTTTGCTTTTAAACTTAATTCCATAGCGCAACACTACGCATTGAATATTGTAGTTAAAAAGCAGTGCCGTTAAGGCATCTTGAAATGAACGAGCAAAAAGAATTTCATAAACAAAAGGGTCGTTTTTATCCTTTATAGATGAGAATTTCTCTTTTAATTCTTGTTCTTCTTGTTTAGATAAATCGTCATCTACAAATAATGTTTCGAAATAATGATGCGGGTTATACGAATCGCTCAATCCATTTTCGCTATCGATTTCAACATCATCTTTTGTTTTTACAGATTTTAGTCTGTATGCATCGCTACCAATAATTCTTACTATTTCGGCTACTGT
>JAGQWA010000313.1 GCA_020437725.1 Bacteroidota bacterium
TATGGAGAGAGCAAAAGAAACGCGCAAGTGAAGCGGGTTCATACAGGAGTTTATCGTTTCTAGTTTTCCAACTGATTTCGCTCACTATAGTAAATGGTAGTTCATCAATGTTATTGGTCTTAGAAATAATCAGACAGTGGCTGGTAAAACCTACTTGCCAAAAGGCTTGGTTTAATTGGTTCAGCGGTGCTGAACCAATTTCACTACTTGGATAAGTTTCGTAAAAAAACCAGCAATTTCTTTAGGTTTTGAGCTGAGAAGTCTCGCAAACCATCAAAATGCCTTTGTAGTTGTTGGTCAATGTTTTCAAGCGCCTTATCGCCCCAATTGGCTGTATTGGCTTCAACTGAAATCTGTTTGCCCATGTAATTATACAAGGCCAACAATTCACGATTTACTGCTAAAGTTGCTTTATGCTGAGCTGCTTGAAAGGCTTTGGTTAAGCGCTCAACTATTGGTAGTATGGTGGTTTTATCGAGCTCCATATGTCATTTGCTTTTGTTTCATATTGCCCTACTCTAATCAAAGGCAGTTATGTTCTCAAACCGTATTTTTCTCATTGCATTTTAGCAGATGTAGGGTATTCCATAGTTCTTTTTCTGGTTGTTTTATTTCTTGTTGGGTCATGTTATAAATCTTAATATGAGCTAAAAACTAGCTCTTATTGGTTCCAGTAAAGGCTATTTCTGGCTTTGAAAAATAGGCTTCCTTCTTCCAAAATCTAAGCATAAAGTCTAAATTTTCTAAATAAGTCTTGCCAATGTTGGTATTGTAAAATGGCAATTTATCTTTACCTATTTCAATGCAAAACTCCGCTAACTCTTTAGATATGTTGCTCGATGTTAGAACGTGAATTACATCGTCTTCGCTCTCGTAAATATTGAAGTTCGTATTATTTGGTAGTGGAATGGCGTTGTGTATGTTAAACACTATTTCAATACCACGTTTTGGATTAAAATATATTTGGGCTAAATTCTCTGAGTTTACACTATTTCTGTCATTTTCTGAACCAATAAACCCTTCTTTAGCTGCCCTTTGCTGAGCTTCTTTAACTTCTTGCTCAGATAGTTTCAAAAACGTAGAGCTAAACGCTTTATATCCTTCAATAAAATTTTGAACTTTATTTTCTTCTAAGAACACAAGTTCATGGCCACCGGTATATGCTAAAAACATGTCTCTTTGTTCTTGCATTACTTCTTCCATATTCATTTGCTCATGGTCTAAAAATGAAACCAAGGCTCTGCTACTTATGGAATTTTTCTCATCTAAAACCAAATCTGCATTAAACCCAACTGATGTAAAGTTTCCTGAAAACCACCAATTTCCATCCCATCTAATCATCCCGAGATAAACAATTTCATCAGCTTTGGTAAGAAGGTCGTTGCGGTCAAATGATCGCTGGTCAAGCTTAAACAATTTTCCACTTGCCACGTGCTCCAAATGTATAAATTGCTCATTTTGACCTTTATAAAAGAAATAGCCAAATACCCTTGGCGAAATATTGGTTAATTTAGGGTATAATGAGTTACTTGGACTCAATAGGTGGGCCAACCATTCAGCGCCCGACATTGCCAGCAAAGCGGTACGTTGAGAATTCAATAAATTGTCTCTATTTTCATTTAAGTATGATACCAGATGCGAATCAAATTCGTGTTTTTGAAAGAGTTCTAGTTCATTCATTTTTAACTCAAAGGCAGTGTCGTTACTAAAAAGATAGGTTTTGTAGAGTATGGTATCAATTACATTTCGAACGGTATAATAGTCGGTTTCATTATCAGTTAAACTATAGAACTTTATTAAGGCTTCGTTTGGCGGGGCATATTCCCAAACTTCATCAAAAACGACCATTATTTTTTCAGCAGTAAATGAAATGAAATCATTTTTTGGATGAATCAATTGGGTGTCTTGCGATGTATTTAGATAATACCAAATTAAAAATTTAATGTCTTGCACATTAATTTCTTCTTGAACGTAGTGCTTGCAATCAAAGAAAGGCAATGGCTTTCCATACATTTCTTTATGGCATTTAATAAAAGTATTCCAAATATTGGTTTCTGAAACCAAGTCTTCTAGATATGATGTTATGAAACATGACAGATTATTAAGCAAATCAAAATCTAGAACCTTACGTAAGGTTAAAGAATACCGATTTTCAATTATTGCATTTTTTACTTTATTGCTTAATTGAACGTAATAAGTGTCGGTTGCCACAGGTTTGTTATATGGCTTTAATTCGAGCCAATCTCTAATAAAAACTTTTGTTGACATACCGCAATTCTACTACTAAAAGTATCAACTAGCTTGTATAAAAATTGTGCAGAAAAGGGGTGTTTCAGGTTTGGATTAATGACAAAATTGAATTCGCTAAAACTTAACCAAACTTCAAGAGTATTAAGCACCAATTATTTCATTACATCTATACCTGCAATGGTCTGGCAAACCTTTTTAAAACAAAACCCCAAATGGCAATATGTTATTTGGGGTAAAATGGCCTTCATAAATTAGGCCTTATTTTTTTGAGATGGGCTGTAGAATTGAACCAATATCTTTAAAGTTGATGGCCTTTGATAAGGTTACAACAAAATAAGGTGTGGGGTTATGGTATTGATTGTATACTTCGCCTTGTACTGTAATTCCGCTTGATGAGTCAATAATCCATAATCTACCAGAGTAAAAAACTTCGGTGCATTCTTTTGAGCTGTTGTCGCGGCAAAAAGTTTGCACTTTGCTGTAAGTGCCGTTAGTTGTTGAGTTTACATATTGCTGATTAAAACCAACTGTGCTGCTAAATCTAATGCAGATGTCTTTTACGTTATAGTCTAACAAGAAACTGCCTCCGTAATTAAAGTTATAATTAAAAACACTCTGCTCATATCTAGAAAAGCTCTGAACAATTGGTTCCTTTTCTTCAGTTGAGGTAATTTGATTTCGCTCATTACCAAAACTGATGGTTTTTAATTGACGTCGAAGAATGAAGTCAAACGACGGGCCGAACCAAATTTTGGCCTTTCGATCTGGGCTGGCCAGATTAAAAAGATTGGGCATCAGCATCACATTTGCCCCAAGGTTATCCACTACCTGGGTTTCAAGCCTGTCAATATCAATTCGTTCAACCAGATAAGAATCGTTTTGTTGAATAAACGATTTTGGTCTATTAGTAATGGTATTTTTAGTAGTGTCTCTACTTGAAATGGCTCTGTTTCCATATAGACTGAAGTACCAACTGGTTCTCGGCTTGCACCACGACTTCGCTTCCTTAGAGTTATAAATAAGGTGATTTGTGGCAAAAAAGAGTTTATTGGGTTCAATGCCATCAACCAAGTCGAAGTTGGTGCCAAAAAATACTAAATGATCTAAATTGGTTAGACTTTCAACCATTGATTCGATTTCAATTGTTAAAGTTTGACTTTGGCTTTTGTTGAATTTTGAGACCTGTTTATTTGAAGTGCTCACCTCAATTTTTAATATCAGTTCTCTTGCTCTGTCGGGCAGCGTATCATTTTTAAGAGTGATAAATATTTTGGTAGTTTCTTTAGCCGATGTTAGCTTAAAGTTTGACGGCGTAATGGAATAGTCTTTTTTGGGTAGCGTGGTTTTTTCTTCATCTATCGATATGTTTACGTCATAAACCCAATCATCTTTCAAATCAGCAATTGCTAGTTCAATAGATTCTGTGGCATCTTTAAGTTTATATTTTTTCAATTTTATGGTTTCATTTTTAAAACCAACTGAGAAAAAGGTATCAGTCTGTTTGGCAGAATCTTGTACGGCATTTGTTAATTGAAATTGGCTTGCATTGCCAGTTAATGATGATAAGCCAAACGTGAGCATGCAAATCATGCATTTTAGAAATGGGGCAGTTTTGTTTTTCATCGAAGTCTTTTTTTGCCCCAAAAATGTTTCGGCTCAAGTAGTAATCCCTCACCCAACAGGGTGAATTTCAAATAAATAAAACCCTTAGTTAGATTATAAAGGCCTTATGAAATAAAGTAAGGCTAAATTGCCCAAATAACAACGCAACAACATGGATACAAATAGCATTTTAGACAACGAAATTGGCAACCTTCAGATCTCAGATTATGCCAAAAACGAACTAGATAATACCCGAAAATGGACCTTATTTCTTTCTATTCTCGGTATTCTTATGGCCGCTTTTATAGTGGTTTTGTCAATATTTTTTATGACCCAAATTGGCGGAATGTTCATAGTTATAGCATTTGTTTATATGCTTATGAGTTTACTGGTTTTCTTCCCCTATTTCTTTCTTTTCCGTTTTTCAAATAGCATTAAAAATGCCATAACACATTCA
>JAGQWA010000314.1 GCA_020437725.1 Bacteroidota bacterium
TTTTATTTATGTTTAATGGAGCTAAAATAAAGCTAATTTCAACGCTCTCATCTCTTACATAATTTCAATAATGTTACTTAGATGTTTTGCAAGGTTTGTTGCATTAGTCTTTTATTAAAACCTTATATGCTTTCTGGTTTGCGACAGAATAGATAATGTAAAGGTTGTCATTAAGAAGAGATTTATCTAGAATAATAGAGTTATTCGATTTAGAGAATTTTGATATTACAAGTTGACCTTTCGTATTTAAAACTTGAATTTCTGAGTCATTGGCGCTTGAATTAGAGATTACAATGCTACTTGGAGTTTGTAAAATCATAATCGTGTTTATATGTTCTGGATCATCATTAATGGTTAAGATTTTAGAATATTGGAAACTTCCATCATAATCTGTTTGCTTAAGTTTTATGTATTTGTAATCAAAGTCGTTTTTATTGCCTAAATAAAAGGTGTAATGTATTTCGCTATTAGAAGTTCCCGCTCCAGGGGTTAATCCAATAATTGAAAAATATGTGCCATTTTTACTTGCTAAAATTTCGAAAATTTCATTGTTTAATTCCGAAGATGTGGTCCAATCTAAATAAATGTCATTTTGATGATATTTTATTTCAATCTTGCTTAGTTCTATTGGCAACGGACCTTGATTTAAGCCTACTAAATTGCCTTGAGTTTGAGCGCTTTTATTAACGTCGTAAATTATTGTAGTTGCTGTTTCCCAATTAAGATTTGTTGAATTTATAGATGTTGCTCCACCTCCAACATTAAACAGTATTGTAATAAGAAAACTTGGGCTAGTACTAACAGTATAATTGCCATTAGACCTATTGAAGGAAACCTTAAAACCATCCACTCCATTTTCAGTTAACGTGGTATTATATCCTGAGGGTCCACCACTAAGTGCAGAAGCAACTATTTGCCCATGAGCTGTGCCATAATTTGTATGAGAAATATCTAATTCACTTTTAGTTCCATTTGCCCCTAGGGTAAAATTTGAATTTGATGCTATTACAATGTCAACAGCAAACTGTCCACCAACCATTCTGCCATTTATAATTTCCAAATCATATGTAGCTGATTGAACTCTAAATGAATTTGCGCTAATTACAATTCCAAGAATGAATAAGTGGGTAAATAATTTTTGAATCTTTTTCATCGTAACTTTTTATTAGTTTGTCGAGCAAATATTATTTTTAGTCTGAATTTAATTCGTGTTCAACGAAAATTATTTCGATGAAAATCTTAATTAGGTATCGACGAATTGCTAAATCATCCTTATTTCCGTCTAAAGGCTAATAATAACGATTAGTCGATTTTTTCTCTTGAATAAAAGTGCTTTGTTAAATAAGCGATTAGTGAAGCTTTCAATTAACTGCTAGAAAGTGTACCATTAAATAGAGCCACTATTTGGAATGTTTTTAAAAACTTAATTGTGGAGAACATTATTTTATGGAATTTGTGTGTTGTGAAATTTCAGACTCTTTTAACATGAGTAAATGGTAAAAAATTTGTTAGCTCTTTTGCCAAGTTCAGCCCTTTATGTTGAGAAAGAGTCAATTGAAAGAATTTATTTGGCTAAACGTGGCTATGCATCTTTAGGAATAGATGGAGAACTATTTACCAGTATTGATAAGGGGAAAAACTGGGCTGATATTTCTAATGGTCTGCCTTTAAATGAATATCCAAGCTATGTAGATGCTGATGATAGGGGGCCCGATACTGCATGGGTAACCTTTGCCAGTTGTCAGGCCGGCAAAAAGATTTATGAAACCCGCGATGGTGGTAAAACCTGGACCAACATCAGTTACAATTTGCCCAACCTGCCTGCCAATTGCGTGGCTTACCAGGCTGATCGTAATAACAATTTATACGTAGGAATGGACCTTGGCATTTACCGCTTAGATAGAAAAAACGAGAAATGGGAGTTGTATGCTGAAAGTTTTCCAAACGTTATTGTATCTGAGTTGGAAGTGCATTTGGCAGATTTTAAGCTAAAAGCTGCCACGTTTGGCCGCGGAATTTGGGAAGCCGATTTAGAAGGAGTTCCAGATATTATTGGCGTTGAAGAAGTTTTGGCAGATCAATTAGAAATGAACGCATTTCACGATGAAATGAATAACCAATTAGCATTGGAATTAATTGGCAAACATGCAAAGCCACTTAATCTGTTAGTAGTTGTTGTTACTGGTAGAATTGTGCTAAATAATAGCATTCAACCCAACCAAAACAGGTTAACACTTAACACTCGTAATTGGCTGCCCGGCATGTACTATGTAACGGTTTCTAATGGCAAAACACGCATTTCTAAAGGGGTGGTGGTTGAATAACCCATAGTTGAAATATGAGTAGCTTTCAAAAGTCATTACTAGTCTTTTAGAAGGGGTACATAGAATTTATCAGCAGTTAGGTCGTAATAAAATTCATCTTTCAAAAAGGGATAAGGGCTATTATCAATTAGTGTGGTATATTCTAAAAGTGGCCAAAGTATAGCCTAATACCAGATTAAAGATCTCAATATCAATTTTGAGCATCAATTCGTTAATGGTGTCGCCTTCACAAAATTTTTTGCATCATTTTTTTATATGCTTCGGCAACTTTGGTAAGGAAAGTTTTCTCTTTTTCTATATTATCTAGAATATGCCACAATGTGGCTGAAGTCAGTAAAAATTTAGGGTTTCCATCATCTAATTGCAACTAACGGTTATTTACAAGCAAGGCATTTTCGAAATTAGCTTTGGCATATTGAGTGTACTTATCAATAATCCCCATTTCACCTAATTAAATATTAAAGAAATTGTTCAATTTACCTTCGCTAGCATATAGACCTTCAATTATGATTCTAAAGGCAAAAGGCATATTCAATTTTATGGTGATGTTGACAATCACTTCTCATGCTTTTGCCCAACTCAACAGCATTAATCAAACTAAAATTGATTCTCTGCGTAAGATAGTAGTTACTACTAATGATAAACTAAAGGTATCTTTAGTTAAGCTCGAGATGGCAAGCCTTTTCAATTACCAAATGGTTGATAGTGCTGTTTATTATGGTGAATTGGCACTTAAAGGATTTGAAGAAATTAACCACAAACAGGGCATATTCGAGTCTAAAGGATTACTGATTGAACAGCTCTACATAAAAGGTGAGTTGTTTAAGTCGTTGAAGTATGCCTTTGATGTAGAAGAATTGGCAAGAAATAATGATGAATTTAATATAACCGCTAGGCATTATAATTCAATTGGCAATAACCTTAAAAGACAAGAAGATTACTCAGGTGCCATAAAATACTACCATAGGAGTGCTCTGCTAGCTAAAAAGTTAAACGATAGTGAAGGCTTTGCATTTACTAGAATGAATCTGGCTGAATGCCATTTGGAGCTCGGTAATATGGATAGTGCCTGGGTGAATGTGAGAAGGGGACTTCGTTTAATAAAAGAGAGCAGAACAGACCATATAGCATTTTCTTATACCCAAATTGGAAAGACACACCTTGATGAAAACAACATTGATAGCGCTTTATTCTATTTACGAAAAGGTGTGGTTCTTAGCAAACAGCCTGAGATGGCTAATTTAAGATTGCTCCCAAAACAACTTAATCTTTTGGCCGTAGGATTCGTAAGTGCCGATGAGAATGACAGTGCCATCTATTACGCATCAAAAGCACTTAAGCTTGCAAGGCAAATACCCGTTGTGCTTGACGAAGCCGAAGCTTACCGAACACTTTACCAATGTTTTGAAAAACTGAATAACATTGACAGCGCCTACTTATATCTAAAGCAATTGGATAGCATTAGTGCATTCATTCAAGCAAAAGCCGGTTATAACGACATTAAAAATCTTGCGCAAGATTTAGAAAGGCTAAAAGGCGAAGCGCTTATTCAGGAGAAAAACCAAACGCTTACCCTAATTGGTGGGGTAACCTTTTTAGTGTTGATATTGGCTATTGCTATGGTGGCAAGAGTGCGCTATATGCGGCATGCGAACAAAAAGCTTGAAAAGGCCAGAATGCGCGCTGAAAGAAGTGAAGCCATGAAAAAGCAGTTCTTGGCCAATATGAGTCATGAAATTCGCACACCGATGAACGCCATTTTAGGGATGGTTGATTTGGTGCTTGATTCAGACTTGAAAGACGAACAACGTAATTACCTAGAGATTGTAAAAAAGTCGTCAAGAAACCTGCTCATTATTATCAACGACATTCTTGATTTATCAAAACTTGAAGCTGGTAAAATGGAGGTAGAGCTCATGCCCTACAGCATTGTTGATGAAGTAAATACCGTGCACAACACACTAAAATTTATAGC
>JAGQWA010000315.1 GCA_020437725.1 Bacteroidota bacterium
ATAGACGGAGATGGACAAGAATTTGTAACTGAAAAGTCAACTCCTGCGCTTTATGAGCACGAGTATGGTGAAGCAGGTTTACCTTCAAACATGGTTTACACTCTTGAAATTATTTCTACTAGCGATGAAGGATGCGTGGCCCAGAAGTCATATCAAATTACCGCTTTAGCCACTCCAAAAGCCGATTTTATTGCGCAACCGGAGGTAGCTAATATTTTGAATCCATTGGTAAGATTTGATAATAGAACTGAAGAAATTCCGAACGTAACCGAGTACGCTTGGGATTTTGGAAACTACAGTAGAGAAGGTATAATTGAGAATGGTGGAATTAATACATCACTTGATAAAATGCCTGTGTTTAGATATGCTGATACTGGAACTTATAATGTAAGATTGGTGGCAATAAATCCTTACACTGTAAGTGGGGTTAATTATAGTTGTAGCGACACTACTTACAGAGAAGTGCGTATTAACGAAGAAATTATCATGTACATTCCTACGGCATTTACACCTGATGACAAAGGTTTGGGTGCAAACAATACATGGAAACCAGTAACTAGTGCTAAGAATTTCTATAATGCAAAAATCTATAACCGATGGGGCGAGTTAGTTTGGGAGTCAGATGATCCTGAAGCTGCATGGGATGGAACATTTAGAAACGAAATGGCAGAAATGGATGCTTACGTTTACGTAGTGACTGCAAAAAGTACCGATGGCTCTAAAGATTACGAGTTTACTGGTACTGTAACTTTAATTAGATAGGTTACAAGACCTTCAATAATACAAGGCCTGATAGTTTTTATCAGGCCTTTTTATTTTCTGGCTTTAATATTTAACAACCAAGAATTTATGTCATGCTCACGTTTGTTTTTGCCTGGGTTATAGAATCTTGCGCTTGCCAATTCTTTAGGTAAGTAAGCTTGAGTAACAAAATTACCGTCATAATCATGCGGGTATTGATAATCTGCACCATAGTTAAGATCTTTCATTAATTGAGTTGGGGCATTTTTTAAATGGCTAGGAACGCTTGCATTTAAATGATCATTTGCCGCTTTCATAGCAGCATCTATGGCTAAATATGCACTATTAGATTTTGCACTTGTAGCTAAGTAAATGGTAGTTTGTGAGAGTATAATTCTGGCTTCTGGCATTCCTATCACA
This sequence comes from Bacteroidota bacterium, assembly GCA_020437725.1. Taxonomy (GTDB): domain Bacteria; phylum Bacteroidota; class Bacteroidia; order CAILMK01; family JACPUW01; genus JAGQWA01. Next base: position 1,162 of record JAGQWA010000315.1, read on the forward strand.
TTAATAGCTTGAAAGCAATTGTTGGCCATAACCAAGGCTGTTGGATTTGCCAGACCAATATCTTCTGACGCAAGAATTATTAATCGCCTGGCAATAAACTTAATGTCTTCCCCTGCAATGAGCATTTTAGCCAACCAAAACAACGCAGCATCTGCATCACTTCCCCTAACCGATTTTATAAATGCAGAAATAACATCATAATGGGTGTCGCCAGCCTTATCGTAATTACCATAATTACTTTGCAATAGATTGGCTACAAATTGATTTGTAATAATTACGGTTCTATTTGTGGTATTATTTGCTTCTAAAATCTCTAATATGTTGAGCAGCTTTCTAGCATCGCCTCCAGAAAAACGAAGTAAGGCTTCAGTTTCTTTTAATACCCATTCCTTTTTAGAAAGAATATGATCTGTAGTAATGGCATTTTTGGCCAATTGTAATAGTTCGTCATTTGATAAATAATTGAGTTGATAAACTTGACATCGGCTCAGAAGAGCTCTATTTACTTCAAATGATGGATTTTCTGTGGTGGCTCCAATTAAAATAACCAGCCCTTTTTCAACTGCGCCTAAAAGAGCATCTTGTTGAGATTTGTTAAAACGATGTATTTCATCAATGAAAACAACGAGTTTTCCGAGTTTTTTAGCCGTTTCAATTATAGATCGAAGTTCTTTTACATTTGATTGAATGGCAGAAACAGCCACAAATTGAACTTGAGCAGCTTTAGCAATTAATTGGGCCAAAGTGGTTTTACCAACTCCTGGCGGACCCCAAAAAATGATTGAAAAAAGTGTTTTGGCCGAAATGTTTTGCAGTGGACCATTTTCATGAAGAAGGTGTTTCTGGCCAATATAGTTGTCTAGGGTTTTTGGTCGCATTCTTTCTGCAAGCGGCTTTTGTAAATTTTCCATTATTACAAACTAAGGATGTAAAATTAAACCAATATGGTCTTTGACTTTCGGATAACTGGCAATGTAAATTTGCCCCATGCTTGACCAAGTAGATGTGGACGCTTTATCTGATAAAAAGGCGAACAAGGAAATGAGTTTTCTAGACCATCTTGAAGAATTAAGATGGCATTTGGTGCGCTCAGTTGTAGCAATTTTATTGGTTACCATTATTGCCTTTATTGCAAAAGATTTTGTTTTTGGAATTATAAGTGGGCCCGCAAGGGTAGATTTTACTACCTACCAATTCTTATGTAGGCTAGTTTCTAAATACGGTTTAGCAGAGTCTCTTTGCATTAACGATATAGGCTTCGAACTAATGAACATGAGCATGGCTGGGCAGTTTACTCAGCACATTACCATCTCTTTTGTGGTAGGGTTTGTTGTAGCATTTCCATATGTGTTTTGGGAATTTTGGAGATTTGTTAGCCCAGCTCTTTCTAAAAAAGAAAGAAAAAGCGCACGCGGAATCGTTTTCTTTAGTACTCTACTTTTTGCTTTGGGGGTATTAACTGGTTACTATGTTTTGGCTCCAGTTTCTATTCAATTTTTGGGTGGATATGAACTTGCCGAAGCAATTGAAAATTCAATTACCCTAAAAAGTTATATAAGCACGCTTGTAATGATTGTGCTTGCCTGCGCGCTTGTGTTTGAGTTGCCTATGGCAGTATTTTTTCTATCTAAAGCGGGCTTAATAACCCCAAGCCTTATGAAAAATTATAGACGGCATGCATTTGTAGTGGTTTTAATATTATCAGCCATTATAACGCCGCCTGATGTTCTTAGCCAAATACTATTAACCATACCGTTTTTCTTACTATATGAATTGAGTATAGGTATTTCGGCCAGAATTCTTAAAAAGCGAAAAGACTAATTAAAGGCCAAGTTAAAATAGAATGTTATTACCTTAGTTTTAAGTATAGAATATGAAAGTAGCAATTGGCGGAGACCACGCTGGATATGAGCTAAAAGAAGAGCTAAAAAAACATTTTTCAAACATAGAATTTGTTGATTATGGTCCATACTCAGCAGATTCTGTAGATTACCCAGACTTTGCGCATAAAGTGGCAAATGCTGTAACAAATGGCATTGTTGATTTTGGTATTTTAATTTGTGGCTCGGCCAATGGGGTATCTATGGCAGCCAATAAGCACGCTCAAATACGAGCCGCAATTTGCTGGACTCCCGAAATTGCTGTTTTAGCAAAAGGACATAATAACGCTAATATAATCTCTCTTCCGGCAAGGTTTATTTCTACAATTACCGCAATTGATATTGTTAATGCCTTCGTAAATACTGAATTTGAAGGTGGAAGACACCAAAAAAGGATAGATAAAATTCCTTGTTAATTAAGAGCCTAACCCGTTGATATACTCAGAACAATTACATATAAGTAGAAAAAAAAGCCTATTAAACCTAGAGCAACTTCTGGTTCAGTTTGAAAATAAGTTTTTACGCAACGGCGGTAAAATGCAATGGGCAGAAACAGCAGAAGACGCATGTTTAGAAATTGCCAAAATTGTAAATCAAACAGGCGGTAATTTTCAATATGATGATAAAAGCAGAATATTTGGCGAAATAGGGCTTGACCCATTTTTGCATAAAAGCGGATTAAACCGCCTGGTAGTACCATTTAGCCACGAAAACCATGCAAGCACATTAATTGTAAATGGGGCCTTTATGGTGTCAGAATCGGGTTTTGTGCTTGCCAATATTGCCAATGCACATATAGGCAACCGATGGTTAGTGGTGGTAGTTGGTATAGAGCAAATTGTGGCATCGTTGGTTGAATTAGCTCACATTCTTGAATTATTAGACAATTCGCTACCTAGTAGTGCTCTGCTTACGGGTAAAGAAATCGAAAACTGCAATTTAATTGTTGTAGATAATGGAAGATCAGATGTTCTAAATCTTGCCACACAAAGCGAATTGTTGGCTGGTGTAAACCATTTTCTTGATAGAGATGGTCAAATGGGCAGCACTGATGTTTATCCGGGCGTTTCAGGAAAGATTTTGGGTAAGTATTTAAAGGCCAATAAGCAGCATTTTGAACCTGAAAAGGTTTTAATTAATGGATATTATAACAATGATGTTAGCGCAATGCCAATTACCGACATTTTATTGGCAGAACTTAATGCTTGGGCACAAAAAAATGGTGCCGAAACAGACT
>JAGQWA010000316.1 GCA_020437725.1 Bacteroidota bacterium
CGGTAAACTTCCAGTTGGTCCACCGCCTAAACACAAAGTATCGGCCAAATCGCTCACTAAAGATTTAGCACTTGCTGGCTTTCTTTCAGTTGAAATAGACAGCACTTCATTAGATTATCAGTACATTTTCACAGCCAAATAAATTATAGCATGCAACGCATTTTACTTTTTACCGCAATATTTCTAGCCACTATTTCTGTTAATGCTCAAAAGGTTACAACTTGGGCAGGTGCGGCCAAAACATCAGGCAATACAAGCAACGGAGCCACTACCAGCAATGTAAAATTCAATAAGCCTTACGGTATGGCTTACGACAAAGACAGCAACATTTGGATTACCCAAGAAGGCTCTCATATCATTTCGATGTATAATAAATCTGACCAAAAATTCTATGTGCGATCGGGCGCTTTGAATACCGCTGGTTACGTAAATGCTTCGGGTGTAAGTAGCAGATATAGTTCGCCAAAAGGCATAGCGGTTGGAAGCAAAATTTATATTGTTGATGCAGGAAACCACTGCGTTAGACAGCTTGATTTATTTACCGGATTGGGCAACGTGCAAAGTGCTACACTTTTAGCCGGAAATCCTGGAAAAACAGGTTCAACCAACGGAACAGGCAATGGTGCTTCATTTAATTACCCGGTAGATGTGGTTGTTGATTCAAAAGGAAATGTATATGTAAGCGACCAACAAAACCATGTAATTAGAAAAATAACATCGGCAGGTGTTGTAACAACTTATGCAGGGCAAATGGGAACTTCTGGAAGTGCCAATGGCGATAAAGATGCCAAAGCTCTTTTCAATTGGCCAACTGGTTTGGCAATTGATGCCAACGATAATATTTATGTTGGTGACGTTTCCAACTCAAAAGTTCGAAAAATTGAAGCTTCAACAGGCAATGTGTCAACCGTTTATAAATCAGGTTTATGGACACCAAATGATGTGCTTGTAAATAAAAATGGAGTTGTTATCGTTTCTAATGGATGTCAAATTTTAGGACTTGACCCAAACAATACTAGCGATACTTTAAAAGCTGGTAGCAGTGCCACATTATGTGGTTTTAAAAACGACAACGACACCAATGCTCGTTTTAATGAAGTAAAAGCCATGCTTCAACTTTCTAATTTGTTCTATCTAGCGGTTGACCAAAACAACCACGTTATTAGAATGATTGAAGTTGACCCTTGCGATAATTTTAACGCTGGAATAACGCATAAAACTCCACTTACCTTTTGCCAAGGAGATAGTGTGGTTTTAACTGGTTCTAGCCAATATACCAATGCATGGACATGGACTGGTGGTAGTTCTACGGATGCATCTATTACCGCTAAAACGGCTGGTGATTATAATTTGAAAGTTACCGATAGCAAAACAGGTTGTTCAAAAACCGATAAGGTAACAGTTGCCGTAAATGCCTTACCAACTCCTTCAATTGCAACTCCAAATGGTACTGAGTTTTGCCCTGGTGCAAGCATAAAGCTCGATGCAGATCAGAACTACGCTGCCTATAAATGGTCAAGCGGTGGTTCTTCAAAATCAGAGACTTTAAAATCTACAAGTAGTGTTACCCTAGAGGTAACAGATGCCAATGGCTGCAAGGGCATTTCATCGCCAGTTTCAGTAACTGAATATCAGGTTGATAGCATTCAAATAAACATTCAAGACAATAAAACTAACTGGTGCGAAGGCGATGAAGTAAAACTCACCGCCGATGGTGGTTACACCAATTATAAATGGAATTTTGGAGGAACCACAGCCGAAATTACTGTGCTATTTGCAAGCGATTTTAGTGTTTCAGCTGACGATAAAAATGGCTGTAGATCAACATCCAAAACCGTTACTTTAACATTTGAAAAACTGCCGGCAAAGCCCGACATCGATTTCATTGCAGATTCCATATTCACAACCGCAACCGCTGATGATTTTATCTGGTATTTTAATGATGATGAGCAAGCTGCGCACCGAGGTAAAGCCTATGTTTCTGATCCAGCAACCGGCAATTGGCATGTGGCAGTAGTTAATGCCGCAGGTTGTGTTAGCGAAAAGTCAGATGAGGTTGTAGTTGGTCCAATTTCAATTGTAGAGATAGAAAAAGGGCTTAGTATTTATCCAAATCCAGCTTCTGATGTTCTTCATATTCAGCTCACAGAAGTATATACCGAAGAAACTGAACTGGTTATTTTGAATAGTTTAGGTGCTACTGTCTTTAGAGAGAAAGCATTTCTTGGCACCCAACTGTTGAGTATTTCAAGCCTTGAACCTGGCGTTTATTTTGTGATGGTTGACAATAGAGTTGGAAGGTTTTTGGTTGAGTTTTGAGTTTTGAGTCTTGAGTTTTGAGTTTTGAGTTTTGAGTTTTGAGTTTTGAGTTTTGAGTCTTGAGTTTTGAATTGAAATAATGTTGAATTGTCAATTCAAAGATCTTAGACAAAAAGTCTTTAGACTAGAAACTCATGCCCTGAGCAATGGCTTTCCAAGACCGCTAAAACCGGCGCAGAGCGCCTAGCGATATTTATCACGACGCAGGAGCATCGCGATTGGGGTGAACGTAATTTTTAACTTTCAATTTTCTCAATTTTCAATTCCAAGACCTTGGACCTGAGACTTTAAGACTGTAGACTAGAAACTCTAAACTAGAAACTGTGCCTTGGTTATGGAAGCGCTGCTTTAAACTTGGCATAGCGAGAAGTGAACTCGTTGGTGCCATTGCAGGTAAGACTTTTTCGTTGAGCTTTAATGTTTTCAACTCTATTGTCGGGGCTTGGGTGAGTGCTTAAAAACTCAGGTGTGCCGCCTGCCATATTTTGGTCAATAAGTTTTTCAAAAAAAGCCGCTGCACCATCAGCAGGGTATTCGGTAGGGCATAGGTATTTAACCGAGTGATTATCAGCATCTGTTTCGTGAGCACGGCTGAATTTTAGTTGTGCCAAACTTTTTGCAACAGCAGCGATGGTGGTGCTGCTGGCCTGCCCTAGTGCTAATTGACTCAGAATTTCAACGCCATAAAGTTTGGTAAGTTGTTGAGTAGAATGTCTTCTATCGGCATGTGCTATTTCGTGCCCTAGAACTCCAGCTAAATCGCTCTCGTTATCAAGAAACTTAATGAGCCCAGTATAAACATAGATGTAACCGCCAGGTGTGCAGAAAGCGTTTAGCGTTTCATCGTCCTTAATTAGATATGCTTCCCAGGCAAATTCATCTTTGTATTTAAGCTCGCCGCTATTCAAAATGGCGCTCATCATTCTATCAAGATGCTGGTATGCTTCGGGGTACTCGCTTCGTTTCATTACATTATACTCCTGTGGATTGGCTTCTATTTCTTGCTTAACTTGTAAGCCAAGTTCTTTGTCTTGGTCAATAGGAAAGAGATTGGCCCTGCCTAAATCTAGGCTTTTAAATAATGAACAAGCACTGAAAATAATAGCAATAAGCGCAATAGCTGAAATGCTTGTAATACGTAAAACCGATTGTTTTTTCATGAATTTTTGCCTTTAAACAGCCTAAAACAAAGTGTTTAGCCATTCAACGCCATCTTCTGAAAAATAGCGCGATTGGGTTTCGTCTTCGTAGTTAAAAACTGCCGTGCGGCAAAGTTCATCAGAATTCACTTCAATAAGAAAACTTGTTCCATCTTTCTTAAAGCAGTGTAGCTCGAAATCATGTCCACATTTCATCCACGGTGCTTCGCTTGAGCCTATATGGCCAAGTAAAGATTTAATTTCTTTGGGGTCTTTTACAGTAACTGAACCTATTTTGTCGCCAGTTTGAATATTGAATTTGGCAACTTGAACATAGTCTATTTTTTTGCTTACATGCTTAAGATTTACTTCAGAGCCGCATGCTGAAACTAGAATAGCTGTTATTAAACTTAATCCAAAAAATACCTTCATTACTCACCTTTTTTGCGCTTAGCAAATTAGCAATATTCTTTAAATAGAAGTTATTGGTCTTTCAACACAGGAAATAAGGTATTCCAAAAGCCAAATAGCGGCCAAGGCGCTTCAACCACGGTATGCTCTTTTTTTACAGGGTGCTCAAAACCAAGCTGTTGGCAGAATAGATAGAGCGACCTATTTGGTGTTTTATAGTTGGAGCCATATTTAACATCGCCTAAAATGGTGCAGCCTAAAGTGGCTAATTGCACCCTAATTTGGTGTGGTCTGCCTGTTTTTGGAGTTACTTTAATAAGATGCTTGCCAGCAATTTCGCCAATATGCTCGTAGTGCAAAACGGCTTTTTTGCTATTAGGAACTTGGTTTTTGAAAGCTTGCACTTG
>JAGQWA010000317.1 GCA_020437725.1 Bacteroidota bacterium
GGTAAACTGTTCTCTTCTTGCCATTTTTGAATGATTTTTTTAATTCAAAAACGGTCAACTTATTTCAGGCGCATACACTTTTCAAATTGATCATCTGATTGACCAGAACCAAACTCAAAACTCTCTCTAAACTCTGCACCTTCAGTTGTACGGTAGTTGTGGTTGTAGCCTTGTCCTTCAAAATCCCAGTAATAATCATCAACCCCTTTAAGAATTAGCGAGTCTCTATTCCTGCAAACGGCGTCTTCGCAAATGAACATTTTTGAGCCATTACCAATATTCATAAGACCAGCACTTTGCTTAATGGGCATTTCATGACCTAATACTTCTCTTTTGCCTGTTTCAAAATTGAATGTGTCAGTAATTTGGCTAGGGAAATAACAGCTTAGAATACACTTGTTAGTTGGCTCAATGTAGAATTCATGAAATCCTGCTTTGGATAAGGTTACTGTTAATTCATGCTTTGTGGTGTCGTATGAATAAGAATTGCTTCCCGTTGCCATTATACTTGAGTTTTGGGTAGAAGGGGCTTCGGATAGTTTGAAGGTTATTTCAGTATTGTCGTGAAGTGTTTCTAAAAATACACCATAAGTGAACTTACTTACGTAAGACATAACAAATTGCCCTAACCGTTTATTCGACTGGTAAAATGTATCACCATCATATGAAAAGAATGTAGAGTTATTACTTTCAATATCGCTGAATTCTCCACCCATGGTGCAGTTTGTTCCACTGCCTCTTGAAGTGTCTACTGTGTAAACATATTCTTTTCCATCAAAGTGAACCATTCTATTGGTATCTGTTCCTCCATAGTCAAAAGGATTTCGCACCCATTGCACGGTGGTATCGCCACTTAAATAGTGGTTTTCCATTTCTCCGCTTCCATCGAGAATTGCTACATGATTTCTATTACCACCAGAAATACTTCTGTGAATTGGCTTAAAAGGTATGTCTCCTGTAGAACTGCCACATGTTTCTATTCTCAAGATGGTTTTAACTTCAAGTTTCGATCGGTCTTTCCATGTGTAGCGAACACTCGTGTATTTCGATCGGTTCTCAATGTCAGCAGGATCTTGGGCATAGTCATTCTTCACAACGCCACCGCAAGTCCCATCTACCGTTTCTACTGAGTATGGCTCGTAGGCGCGCATAATAGCCAAACGCAGTTTTTCGTCATAATCGTTATTTACTTCACACTCTTTAAAGAGTATATTGTCTCCTGTAGTTTCTTCAAACGAACCATCACTTGTCGCGCCATATCCATTAAAACTCCATGTAAATTCATGATTCGCTGGATCGTCGGTACCTTCAGTTATTACATCTGTAATATAAAAATGCTGCCGATCCTTAAATGCGTAAATTTTTCGTTCTACGTTAATTGTGCCATTGATTGTTTCAAATTTGCCATATAGAATTACCACCTTATGAGGCCATGAAGCTGGAGAAACCCAAATTTTTGTTCCAAAACATGGTGTGTGTTTGCCGTAGACTATAGTATTATGTTTAAGTGGATCAGCCAAAAATACTGGAAGCTCACTTCCAAATATTCCAGTTATTCTGTCCTTTAAACTAGGTTTCTTACTTTTTCTATAACCCAAATATGCAGGGTCAATAAGCAATTGCTGATTACCCTTAGAAAGTGTAAGACTAAATTGATCATTGTGTTCATGTGATGATTCATTATCTCCGAAATATTGCGTGCCTTGCTCTTCGTTTTCTGCATTAATGTGTAGGTATAAGCTATTGTCAGGACTTTCTAAATCTAGCCCATTTCCAGTAGGATTAAATTTATAAACAACCTCACCGCTAGAAAGTACTTTGAACTGATCATCTGGTCTTTTGGGAACAAGATTGTCGAACCACCCTTCAACAAAAGCAGCATAAATATCAGCCCTTAAGTCTACTGATTTATCTTCTAGATACTCTAAACCTTGAGTTACCAACGGTGCAGTGCCGTAACCAAGGTCATGGCTTTTACCTTCTATTAGGTAGTTGGTAAAAATATGGGGTCTCTTAAAATGGCTTTTTCGGCAAATGGTTTTTGTTCCCAGCTATCATCTATAGTTGGCATATGGCCATTGGGCATTTCTAGTTCGGCTGACCATCTATAAATATTCTTAACATCATTATCATCCCAATAGTTGTGGTAAAGATTATAAGGGCCATACCAATTCTTTGCCAATGTTTTGCCACCGTAGCTAAGGCCACCTAGTGATAAAAGAGCGCGCCAATCACCCACATATACTGCGGCAGCAAGAACTGAGTTGTTCAATTTTCTGGTTTTATTATAAACTTTCCAATCAGTAAAGTTCTTGTTCACCACATCGCTTGGGTAAGCATTTTTGAAAGCCAAAAAGAAGGGTAATAGGTTTTCGCTTGTCCATTTCCAATAGTAGGGGCCTTCGGAAAAGCCATAAGTTCCACCCCGTTTTGATGAGTTGATAATGGTGTTCTCCTCAAACAATACTCGGTTAATTTTAGAATGCGCGGCATGTGCCCATGTTTCAGGATGCCATTCAGACTTAGAATTTTTATGGCTAAAATCACTAAGAACTACTCCAGCTACACCTAAAGCACCAGCTGTCATCAGCGCATGGTTATCTAAACGGTACATGGGTGAAACCCCAAATGTGGTCATTTTATCATAGAGCTTTTGTGCGTAGCACTGCACATACAAGCCTAGCCATTCCATTTGTTCTTGCAAGTCGGCGTTCTTGGCATATTCAAGCTCACTAACATTGGTAGCTGTGGTATTAGTAGCGTTGGCAGTTGGGTCTAGTGTTTGGATAACACCCATTAAATAATCGTAGGCTTGCGCATACATTATTAAGTTTTTACTATACCGCTGGGCATAGGTAGAATAAGCACCAGTAAAATCTCCTTCAGTCCACTTAACCATATCGGTTACATTGTTGCTGCTACCAATAAATTTTAGGCACTTAATGGCCTTATCTCTAAATCGTGCAGATGTGGTATCGGCTAGTTTGTTACCCTCTTTATCCATATCTGCCAAATAAACAAACGCGGCATTTTTGGCTATATAGGCTATAATATGTGGGTATTTAGAAAGTCTGCTATCAGATGCTTGAAGTTCAGCATCCAGTGCGGGTAGCTTAATATTGGCGATGTCATATATTTTGTCATATACGAATTGAGCATGGTATCTGGGGTCAACGTTACTCAAGCCTGTTAAACTTTGTAAGCTTTGAATGTCGTCCCTTAGTTTTGATAGTCGTCCAGATTGGGAGTTCGAACGGTTATAGTAAGAATTAACGTGGAATTTCGAGAACGTTGTTACAGGATGTTCTGTAATGATAAGTTCGTCAGAGTATTGCCCTTTCATCCACTTGGATTTTTCTTGCTCAAAAATCCGTTTGTGCTCTTTTTCACACTTGCAGTCTTGGCTGAATAGGGTATTTGAAATAAGCGCGAAGATCAGTACAATAAGACATTGATAATTTTTCATAGTTCCAATTTGATTTTGTAATTTTTCGGAATATCTACGTGTTCGATTAGTCCATGAGTATGATTGTATAGCCACCATATATCATCGTCACTGCGCTTGAAGAACACATCTTTTAGTTCAGCATTGCCGATGGTTGTATCCCCAATGTACTTCTGGGCTCTATAGTCATACCCAGGGGTATCAATCATGTATTCTGGGTTGTAGAAAGTATAGAAATCAGAGTCTGATGACCCGCCATTTTTTTGCCAGAACTGAAGCTTTATTTCGTGCTCAGGAGCGACTTGGGCGGCCAAGAAATACCAGTTTTTTTCTTTGCAGTAGTATTCGTCAATGCGCCCATCTATGTAGAAAATTGACTCCTTGCACGTTAAACCATTAGGTCTTTCTTTCCAATTGGTAACTTCATAAGTAGTATCGAAATTATTGTGGGGTAGAAAAGTCCACTCGTTGGTGTCAGTACCAATAATCTCTATAAAGGTGAGCGTTTCAGAACCGTCGTAAGCGTATTTACTGGTTCCCCATTCTTGCAAATGGCGGTATTTGATTTGAACATCTCCATATTCTTCGCAATCTGGTTGCTGGCAAGAGAAATAACTACTTGACAAACAAAAGAGTATACATAATATTAGAGTATGGCTTATTGTTTTTGACGTATTCATTGTTTCCATAACCTTAAAATAGGCACTTTTAGAACCAAATCATTAATTGCATTCATCTTATTTCTGAATCCACTTCAACTTTAAGAAAATGAATTTTTCAATTTCTCACCCCATTGGGTGATTTTGATTACCTCTTTTGAGGTATT
>JAGQWA010000318.1 GCA_020437725.1 Bacteroidota bacterium
ATTGGTGAGCCTGCGCATTTTCGAAGATGACGCCCAGAACATGAATCTCTCTGTGAATGATGTTAAAGGAGATTTGCTATTGGTTTCACAATTCACGCTTCAAGCATCAACCAAAAAAGGCAATAGGCCATCATTTATTAATGCGGCAAGGCCAGAAATTGCAGAACCTATGTTCAGTGAATTTGTAATGCGAGTATCGATACAAACAGCTGGTAATGTATCCACAGGTCAATTTGGAGCCATGATGCAGGTTGGGCTCGTGAACAGCGGTCCTGTGACAATAGTAATCGACTCTAAAAACAGAACTTAGGGTAGTTTTATTAATTGTCCTTTACCCGTTATGGTCTCTTTAATTTCTGGTTCTCCTTTATAATACACATTGCCTCTGCCAGCAATGGTTACATTAAGCTTTTCAAACTCACCTAAATAAACGCTTCCGGTACTGTCAACATCAATAGTGGCATACTGTCCGTTGCATAATTGGCCGTCAATTACACCTTCGCCAGAATGGTTAATTACCAAGTTAGAAATTGAATCTTTTAAATAGGCAGAATCAGTGCTATTGAAATCAATTTCGCAACGGTTTAGCGGGGTGTTTACATTAAACCACGCTAATTCATTAACCGTTAGAAAAACTTGGTTTAAAGGCTGGTTTTCAATTTTAATGGCCGAATTACCAGCCAGTTGAAAATATTTGATTTCTGGTGCAGTTAAAGAGCCAGTAACGGTTGCTCTTCCGCGAATACATTTAGCATAATCAATATAAAGGCTATCTGATTCTTGCCTAAACCCAAATTTGCTTAGCACATTGTTTCCAGCTGATATTTCAAGCCCATAATTATCAGAAACCATATAGTCGAGCTGAAAATCGGGTCTAATATTTAGCAATTTGAAAGTGCCATTTTCCTTCACCCATTCATCAAGAAAAAGTGAAGTGTCGGCCAGTTGGTCATTTGCAGGTGGGCAAGGGTCGGTAATAGGAGGAAAGCAAGCGGCCATTAGCATTATTGCGAACAGGCAGCACGTTGCCAAAATATTCTTCATGTGAGCAAAATTAGTTGTTGGTAACATTGAATAATTACTACTTCGTGCACAAGCATTCATAATGAAACAGAGTTTATGTCGCCCTTTTTAATTCTTGGAGTACTAATTGGCTATTTCTCGCTGCTATTTGTCATTTCATATTTTACAGGCAAAAACAGCACCCATGCCGATTTCTTTATTGGTGGAAAGTCATCAAAATGGTATGTAGTGGCCTTTGGAATGATAGGCGCTTCGCTATCTGGAGTAACCTTTATTTCTATACCAGGAAAAGTAGGAGCTGACGGCTTTTCATACATGCAAATGGTGTTAGGCTATTTGCTTGGCTATGTGGTAATTGCACAAGTTCTCTTACCGCTATACTACAGACTAAATCTCACTTCAATTTATGGATATTTAGAACGGCGATATGGGGTTTTAGCCCATAAAACAGGAGCGGCATTTTTTCTCATTTCAAGGGTAATTGGTGCTTCGTGTAGGTTGTTTTTAGTGGCAATGGTTTTAGATGCTTTTGTGTGTCAACCACTTGGAATTCCATTTTGGCTAACATCAAGTTTAACCATTCTGCTCATTTGGGTTTATTCGTTAAAGGGAGGTATAAAAACCATTGTTTGGACAGATACACTTCAAACCGCTTTTATGCTACTGGCGCTTGTAATTGCTGTTTTTAGCATTAGTTCTGAACTGAATTTGAGCCTAGGCGAAATGGTAACTCAAATTAAAGACAGCAGTTATTCCAAAACATTCTTTGGCGATTGGGGCAGTAGCGAGCATTTCTTAAAAATGTTTTTGAGTGGAATGTTCATTACCATTACCATGACTGGGCTTGACCAAGACATGATGCAAAAGAATTTGAGTGTTAAAACCCTAAAAGATTCGCAAAAAAACATGTATTGGATGAGTTTGTCGCTGGTACCTGTAAACCTGTTGTTCTTGGCACTAGGCGCACTTCTTTTTATTTATGGCATTGAAACAGGTGTAATTTCAACTCATTACAAAGAAGTGGCAAATGGCACTATGGATTCGCCAATTCTAGCCTTGCAAAATGGCCAAATGTTATCACTAACTCCTGACAAACTTTTTCCTTATTTAGCCATTAACCATTTAGGAGCATTTGTTGGAATCGTTTTCATTATTGGCTTAGTGGCTGCAGCCTACTCAAGTGCAGATTCAGCTCTTACTTCTCTCACAACATCTTTTTGTATTGATTTTCTAGGGTTTCAAAAGAAGGAATATCCAGCAAGAACGCGGTATTTGGTGCATGTAGGGTTTTCAGTAGTATTGATAGTGGCCATTTTGGTTATTAAGGAACTAAGTGGCCAAAATAAGTCTTTAATAGACCAACTTTTTACATTGGCTGGTTATACGTATGGGCCATTATTAGGCCTATTTGCTTTTGGGTTGATGTCAAAGAGAATTACTAAAGACATTGCCATCCCATTTATGGCAATTGCTTGTATTATTCTAACTTATTTTAGTACTGGTTGGTTAAAATCTGAATTTGACTTTAACATTGGCCATGCAAGGTTATTGCTGAACGGCGGCTTAATGTTTTTGGGGCTATGGCTATTTAGTTTGGCAAATAGACCTACGAAAGCGCATTCTTAAAGGCTTTGGTAATGGCCACAAACTCATAATGATATTTTTTAATGGCTTCGTGTGCGTTCTTTATTTGGCTATAATTTTTGGTCTCTCCATTAAGAATACTTTGTACTTCAGATTTTAGATGGTCATCATCAAAAACCACCATTCCACTATCAAAATCTCTTTGTTTTACCAGTTTTTTAAGCTTTGATTGATGCTTGTTAATATCGAGCTGGTGTTTTACCATTTTACCAATAATCAGGTTAACATCGTCTTGCAACGTATTTAGCTCATTGTACCAATTATTAATGTCTTCAACCCAAATATTCAAATCAGCATTTAGGTTCTTTTGGGTGTTTTGAGTTGAGCCCATCTGAGTGGTTATTAACTTAGTAATTCAAATGTTTAGAAACTGATTGTTTCAAATGATGACTTCACTCATGTTTAGAATTTCTTTGGGAGATAATTGGGTTTGGTTGCTGAATAATTCAGGATTTATATTACTTGTCAGGCATCTTTAAGATGTCAGACGACTTGGCTATTTTGATTTTGGAGCGATAAACGAAATAATTGGCTGGGCCATTAAGGCGAAAAGCAACACCAAACCACAGCCAATGGCAGTTAGCCATAAATACGCTACCCATTCATAAGCATAAGCAAAGCAAACTATGGTTTGGGCAACAATAGCAGCTGCAAAAACTGCATTTCCCTTAACATGTTTAAGGAAGAACCCCACTACAAAAACGCCAAGAATAGTTCCATAGAATAACGAACCAAGCACATTGACCGCTTCTATTAACGAGTTTAATTCACCGGCAAACAAAGCGAAAAGAATGGCATAAACACCCCAAATGGCAGTAAATACTTTGCTCATTTTTAAGTAGTGTTTTTCAGTGCCTTCTTTCTTGAATATTTTGCGATAAATGTCGATTAATGTAGTTGACGCCAATGCATTTAGCTCGGCCGAAGTTGACGACATACTGGCAAAAAGAATACAAGCCAACAAAACGCCAATTAAGCCGACTGGAAAATTGTTAAGCACAAACCACAGAAAAACGTAGTTCACATCATTCTTTTCGGCTGATGATACTTTCTGTTGAATGAGTTTGGCATACTGCGTTCTCAAAGCTTTTGATTTAGCTTCAATTTCTCTAGCCGTTTTAATGAAGTCTTCATCTTTTTCATTGCCCAGAAATTGAGCCAATTCTTTGCTCTTATCTTGCTGTAACTCACTGTAGCTGGTAGAAACAGTTTCAAGTTCGACTAAATAATCATGGTCATTTTCTGCCTTGGCGATTTCTATGGCTTGAGCGGTAGCCGCTTCATTATAATAAACCAGGTTTTGATTCGGATTGAAAGAAAAGAACACGTACATCAAAACGCCAATGGCCAAAATGGCAAACTGCATGGGTATTTTCACAATACCGTTAAACAACAGCCCAATTCTGCTTTGGGAAATTGGTTGGTTACCCAAATACCGCTGCACCTGCGATTGATCTGTGCCAAAATAAGAGAGAGACAAGAACATTCCACCTATTAAACCAGACCAAATATTGTATTTGCTGGTAGGGTCAAATTCCCAATCAACTATGTTCATTCTTCCCATTTTACCGGCAATTGATGCGGCCTGGGTGA
>JAGQWA010000319.1 GCA_020437725.1 Bacteroidota bacterium
TGCGACTCGGCGCCCAGTTTAGAGTTGTTTCCTTCGGCCACTTTTTGGAAAAGCTTTATGGCTTCGCGCAAGTCTTGGTTTTTCATTTTGCATCTGGCCAAAGTATAGTCAGCCTTGGCTAGAATAACTGAATCAGCTTCGGCATACAACGATATCTTTTTCAAGTATTCTTCGGCATTTCCACAACTGTCAATTTCTAAATATGCCCTGGCCAACCCTTCATAAACTTCAAGCAATTCGCTAGATGTTTTAAGTACGTCTTCTTGAATTTTTAAGTAAGGAATGGCTTGGGTAAATGAGTCGTTTTTGAAGCATAAGTTGGTGGCCGTAATTAGGGCATTTTCAACATAAGGATTTGGCCTGTTATCAATTATTTTGTCTAAATCAGTAAGTGCCTTATCATTTTCGCCAAGTGCAATATGGCAATCGGCTTTGTAGCTCAGTACTTCAAAGGTGAAAGTTCCAGAGGGGAAGGCCTTCAAGTACTTGTCATATGAAGCAATGCTTCTACCACAATCATTTGTGCTTGAAACAATAACAGCTTGGTTAAACATGGCACTGTCTTTGGCCAAGGCTGAAACACTTATGTTCGGAATCTTGGCAATTTTTTCGAAGTAAATCTCAGCCATGTCGTTTTCTACGTACATAATCTTCATGGCAGCCAGTGCATCCCTTGACTCGCTTGATTTTGGGAAGCGTGAAATCAAAGTGTCAAAAAGGGCAACGGCTTTATCAAAATCGCCATTTTGGTTGTGTATAATGGCCATTTTTATTTGAGCTTGCTTAAAATATAGGCTGTTTTCAAACTCTTGATTTAAGTATTCAAATTCGCGAAGTGCCTGCATTTTATTGCCTTGAATTAAATGCTCATTACCAAGCTGGTATAAGGCATCTGGATAGTAAGGTGAGTTTGGATATTTCTCAGTTAGGTTAAGAAGAATGGCAATTTTCTTCTCGGTGTTTTCTCTTAAGCCTTCAATCATGCCTTTTTGGTAAAGGGCATAATCCATTTCGGTGTAATTGTACTTAATTACTTGGTCGTAGCTGGCAATAGACTTATCGTAGAATTTCAAAGCCTGATAGCAATCGCCCATTCTGGCATAAGCGTCAGAATTAAACTGCTTTTCATAAATGTCATTTCCACTTTTCAAGTATGAATCATAGTGGAAAAGAGCGTCTTCAAATTTCTCTAGTTTTACGTTGCAATAGCCCAAATTGTAATGTGCAAGCCCGCTATAACCTGTTTCTTTATGCGCTGCCACTGCCAAGAAATTCTTGTAAGCGGTAATGGCTTCTTTGTGGCGTTCTTCTTGTGTTAGCGATTCTCCAATCCAGAAATGCGCCAGTGCTTTGAAATAGTCAAACACAGGTCTTGCAAGCGATTTATTGAAGTAAATGCGCGCCTTTTGATAGTCTTTTATTTCAAAATATTCTAACCCAATATTGAAACCAAGACGTTGGTATGCTCCGTTTAGTTTTTCAGTTGGGTCGTCCATGTTTTCAATTACTTCAAAGGCTTCCATGTAATTATTAGAACCCAATAACAACCGCACAAATTGCAGTTGGGCGTCTTCTACATTTCTTGACTTTGGGTACTTTTCAATGAAGCCTTTAAACGCTTTTATGGCCACTTTATGAAACTTCAACTCATAAGAAAGTTTGGCATAGTTTAAATGCGCGTCTTCTTGAATTTCAGGGTAAAAGCTTTGGTCCATTGCAAGAGAAAAGCTATTGCGAGCATCCAATTTTTGGCCATTTTCTAGATAAGAACCCGCTAATAAATAATTCACATTTTGGCCAAGCGAGTCATCTTCAACTACAAAGCTTTCAAACTGTGCAATGGCAGTTTTAAAGTTGGCAGTTTTATAGGCGGCATAAGCGTATTGGTAAGTGTCTTCGGCAGAAAGTTGTCTTTTCTTAGAATAAACACCATAATGCTCGTAAGCTTTTTCCATAATGCCCTTTTTGAAATAGGCTTGTGCCAACAGCAAATGAATAATATGGTCTTTTTGAATGTCTTTTTTACCAAGCGCTTTCTCTCCGTATTCAATTGCCATATCGTAATCGCCCATTAAAGCATATACTTCGGTAATGTAAACCGGCATAATGGTGCTAAAGCTTTCGTGGTTTTCAATTCGATAGAAGGCTTTTAACGCCTCGTCGTAATCGTTTTCTTCGAAAGTGATGTAGCCGTAGAAATAGTTGGTAAGGTGAAAATAATCGCCAGAGAAGTTCACTATTTCTCTAAAATAGGGCTTTGCTTCGTGAATATTGCCCAAGTGAAATTGGCTGTAGCCTGCCATGAAATAATACTCCTTAGCTTCTTCAGTAGTGAGAATATAAGGATCAATTTCAATGAGTTCAAATAGGCAGTTTCTGTAGTTTTTGCTTCTGAAATAGTATTTGCCTAGTGCGTAGTGCGAATTGCCAATGCTGGTATTTTCGGGGTGTTTGTCTCTGAAATTTGCTGCTAAAAGCGGGGCATCGTTGGTCATAAGTTCACCAGCACATTGCGCGGCATAATACCTTGCTTCTGAAACCATTAAGCTGTTTTGCCCTACATGGCTGTATTGCAAAAACAAATCTTGAGCCGCTGCAAACTTGCTTTTATTGTAAAGCTCGTGCGCTTGTTGAAAAAGCTCGTCGGCATTTCGATTGCGCAGACTTGTTTGCCCAAGCACCTGCGTATATAGGAGAATGATGGTAAGGCTAAATACCCAACGCATTGATAATAATTTCATTACGTACGTAAAACGGCGAAATTACTTGCCTGCAAAGGCTTTGAAGCCCTTAGTTGTACACAGTTTGGGGAGAATGTGGAAGGGTGGAAATTATGGTAAATGAACCAGTAATAAATTTTCTTCAGAAGCACTCAAATTGTTTTGCAATTCTCCATTTGGATTCCACCAAGCTGACTGGCCACAGCTTATAAAATTATCTGACTTGCCTACTGCATTTACCAGTAAAACTGGGGTGTTGAAGCGCTTTGCGGTTTGGCTATAAATGCCATAAGCACGTTCAATGGCCGATTGTGGTTTTGCAACGCTGGCCAAATACATAGAAATGTTTTGAGCAAAAACGCTTTCAATATGTTGTGGTTGTAGGGATTCATAGCAAATCCCAATGCCTATTTTGTGGTTTTCAATTGCTAAGGTTAGGTGCTCATTTCCGCCAATAAAATAGGGTAGTTCGTCTTCGTGAAGTAATTGCTTGGCATAGGTAAATTCCTGACCGTCTGTATTAAAAATCCGCATGCCGATTTGAACGCCTTGGCTAGTAAAAATGGGCAATCCAATTCCAATCATTATTGAATGTTGGTGGCTTAATTCTTTTAACTCATTCCAAGGTAAACCATCAAGTTCTTTTTTCATTCTTGAAACCAGCTCAGGCTCATAAGCTGAAAGTGATAACTCCGGAAAGAAAATGGCATTTGCTTTTTCTTCAATTGCTTGGTTAATGAACGCTAAGTGTTTCTCCCAGTTTTCTTGAATAGATTTTGGGTTTGAAGCCAGTTGAGCAAGTGCAATTCGGGTCATGAATTTATTGAATGAGTTGTTTTATTGCTTGAATGAAACCAATTAAAATGAGCACAACACCAAATACTTTGTAAAGAATGGTACTGCCTTCTTTAATGTGTTTTTTAATGGAAATACTGAAAAACATATACAGCCAAAGGCCAAGAATTTTTCCTATAAATACACCCAGTAAAAACACCAACAAGAACAAACCACTAAAATGCAATGGTTGGTATTGTTGAATAAGTCCCAAAACAATTAGCCAAAAGGGGATGGCCTGCGGATTCATAAGTGCCACTAAAACGCCTTGGCTAAAAGCAGGTAATTTTTTAGGTCTATCGGTTTTGGTGTTTTCTTTGGGTTTTTTGGTGAAGTAAATTGTTCCAGCCACTATAAAAGCAAGAATTATGAGCCACTGAATCCAAGAGTAATCTGCCAGAAAACGGTTTACCAAACTGCCAAAAAAAATGGCTGCTAGTGCTTGGAAAATTTCAATTATGGCTGCCCCGAGAATAAACAGATATGCTCTGCTTTTGGCACTCTTAACCGTAATGTTTACTACCGAAAGGTTTATAGGACCAAATGGAATGGTGCCCACAAAAGTGGCTGTTAAAGCAATGATGATGTAAAGCAGGTATTGCATGCTTGTGGCAAATATGCTTGCTCTACAAACTTTGGTAGTTAAGAGTTCTCAACTTAAGATGGAATGAGAGTACTAAAGCTGAAAAGAGTTGGGGCTG
>JAGQWA010000031.1 GCA_020437725.1 Bacteroidota bacterium
CATTTTATCTGTTGTAGTATTATTTGCAGGCGTTGTTTTCATTTACTGGGCCGAAATCAACATGTATCTCTCCAAAAACAAATCAGAATCTGATACCGATTTAGACACGCACGTTCAGTCTATTTATAATGTAACAACTGACGATAGCAATACCGAAAGAATTAACCGTTGGGCAGCTGCTCTAAGAATGTTTCAAGAAAAACCCATTACAGGTTGGGGTCCCAACACCTATCAGCACAAATACGCGCCTTTTCAAATAAGCTGGCAAAAAACCAAGATTAGTACCAATATGGGTAATTTAGGCAATGCCCACTCTGAATTTATTGGCCCATTGGCCGAAATGGGACTACCCGGAATGCTATTGGTAATGCTACTTGTTGTAGTGGCTTTGAATAGAGCCATGAAGCTTTTTTATAATGGCACCACACTATTAACCAAATATGCCGGCTTGTTCATTACGCTTAGTTTGGTTACTTATTATGTGCATGGTTTGCTTAACAACTACCTTGATGTTGACAAAGCCAACGTAGCCATTTGGACGGCCATGGGCAGCATTGTAGCCCTAGATGTGTTTCATAATAAAGAACAGAATTCTGAAGTAGAATCTTCTAGTTAAGATCGGGCCTGTTTGGGCTGTTTTTTAGCAACTTGTATTTACCACCTTTTACTTCAAGAAGAGTTTGCCAAAGATCTTCAAGCTCTGTTTCGAATATTAAACCACCTTTTCCTTTTAATACTATCCAGCTATTTTGCTCAAGCTCTTGTTCTAATTGCCCGGGTGCCCAACCAGAATAGCCTACCATAAACCTAAAGTCTTTGTAATTAGCGTTTTGGTTTAGTAATAAGAGTTGAATTTGATCAAAATCACCACCCCAATAAATATGATTGGCTACGTATTTAGAGCCCGGAACATGATCGCCTAATTGATGCAATACATGCAGTGTATCAGTGCCAACAGGTCCGCCTGATAGCATGGGTATGTCTAATAATGGGTTTTTGGTTTGAAGAGGCACAACATCACTTAAAGCCATTCCCAAAAGATGATTCACTACAAACCCTACAGTTCCTTCTGCGTTGTGTTCAACCACTAGCACAACACTTCTGGCAAAATTAGGATCAGGTAAAAAAGGTTCTGAAATGAGTACGTCTCCGGGTCTAATCTTCATACATTCACAAAAATATGGTTACAAGCCATTCATATTACTACCAAAATAAGGGTGGCTTAATACTTACTTAACAAAACATCAATCTACATAACAAACAGGTAACGCTGTTTTCATTTTGCCATAATTAAGCCCAAATACTTTCGCGGAAAAATTACGCTTAAATGAAAAAATTCTACGCTAGTGTTCTTGTAGCACTATTTTTAACATCGGCTTCTTTCGCTGCTGATGTAACCAAAAAAGGCGAAATCAATTCTAATGAAACTTGGTCTAAAGACAACACTTACTTTTTAGATGGTTATGTAATTATTACAGACGGCGCAACCGTAACAATTGAAGCTGGTACCGTAATTAAAGGTTTAAATGAGCCTTCTACTGGCGATCTTGCATCTGCTCTTGTTGTAGCTCGTGGTGGCAAATTAATTGCTGAAGGAACTGCATCTAGTCCTATCATTTTCACATCAGAATTTGACGATGTTAAAGACAAAAACGATCTTGATTTAACAAAAGAAGATGAGTGCCGCGGGTTATGGGGCGGTGTTATTCTTTTGGGAAAAGCTCCTTTAGGCGACAACAATGCTGAAGCAACAATTGAAGGATTACCCGTACAAGACAATACTAAATACGGTGGTACTGTAGAGAACGATAACTCTGGATCACTTAGATATGTTTCTATCCGCCACGGTGGTTCAGAGCTTGCTCCAGACGAAGAAATTAATGGCCTTACACTTGGTGGTGTAGGTAATGCTACCACATTAGAGCACATTGAAGTCCTTTACAATTCTGATGACGGTATTGAATTCTTTGGTGGTTCGGTAAACCTTAAATGGGCTGTTGTTGGTTTTTGTGGCGACGACGGTTTTGACTGGGATAAAGGATGGCAAGGAAAAGGCCAATTCTGGTTTTGCTACGGCGGCACCGATGCTGGCGACCACGGTGGTGAACTTGACGGCGCATCGCCAGACGACAACGCGCGTTATGTAAATTCTACGGTTTACAACTTTACCTTTATTGGTGGTTGGGATGGTAAAAAAACCGACGCTAAAAACGAGCATGCTATTTTAATGAGAGATGGAACTGGTGGCACTCTCGCAAACGGTATTGTAACTGGCTACAACAATTACGCACTACAAGTTGAGGATAGAGGCGAATCTTTTGACTCTTACTCTAAAATGAAAGATGGTAAACTTAACCTTCTTAACAACATTTGGTTTGAATTTGGCGCTGGTTCTTCTTGGAATGATGTACTTCTTGCAACTCCTGAAAAATGTACAGATTGCTCGCTTGTTGAGTTGAAAAAAGAATTAACTGACAACAACAACGAGCTTACAAATCCTGGAATTGATAGAAAATCTTGGGTACCTAACAGATGGTCGCTAGCTGCCACTAAAACTGGTGCTGCAGAACCAAGCGGAGACAACTTCTTTACTAATGTTGACTACATTGGTGCTTTTGAACCAGAATCTGAAACATCTTGGTTAACTGGTTGGACAGCATTTGACCAATATGTAGGCCCAAGTGTTTCTGTTAAAAAAGCAACTATTGAAACTGGTATTTACCCTAACCCAGCAAGTAATGTTACAACCATCTCTTTCATTATGAAAGAAGCTGGCCAAATGAATATTTCTATAGTTGACTTACAAGGAAAAGTAGTTGCTACTGTTGCAAGCCAAGATTTTGCTGCCGGCAACAACTCTGTTAACTTCAACACTTCTGGTTTAGAAGCTGGTATTTACATGATTAACTTTATAAACACTTCAGCTACATCTACAGCTAAATTGATTATAGAGTAAATTTCAATCAACCTATTTTGTGAAAGGCGGCCTTAGGGTCGCCTTTTTTATAGCTCACAACACACTTTACATTAGCTTAACATAAGCCCCTTAAACTCTTAATATTCACTTAACGAAGGCCTTAGTTTAGCAACAGACTTTTGCACTTTGAAATAGTGAAATGACAGGTAAACTAATTCTTTCAATTCTTGGACTTCTTGTAGGCACTCATCTTTTTGCTCAACAAGGTATTACAGGAACGGTAGTAGACGAAAACGGCAAAATGATTGGCGCCACTGTTTATATAACTGGCGACAATAGTAAAATTACCGTTACTGACGTTGAAGCTAAATATCAAATTAACACAGAGCCAGGAACTTATAAACTTTCAGTTTCTTGGTTAGGCCAAGTAAAAGACTTTCCTTTCGAAATTGTTGTAACAGCAGGCAAATTCACCCAGCAAGACTTAAACATGGGCGAAAGTGCTGTAGATTTAACTGGAGCAATAGTTACAGGCAAAGCCATTACCAATACCGATGCTGCCGTTGTAAACGAAATACAAGAAGGCTTAACTGCCAAAACTGGTATAGGTGGTACCGAAATTTCAAGTTCTGGCGCAAGTACAGCAGGCGATGCAATTAAGCAATTACCAGCCACTTCGGTAGAAGAAGGCAAATACATGGTAGTTCGTGGTCTTGGTGACAGGTACTCAATATCTCAGGTAAATGGAGTAACACTGCCAAGTACCGACCCATACAGAAACTCAGCCAGCTTAGACCTTATTCCATCATTCATGCTAGACAATATAGTTACCGAAAAAACTTTTTCGCCTAACCAACCCGGCAATTTTACTGGTGGAAACATGGATATAAGAACCAAGTCTTTCCCTGAAAAATTATTTGTGAATATTGGTTTTAGTGCAGCTTACAACACCACTTCTTCACTTAAAAAAGGTTTTATAGTTGCACCTGAAGGAATGAACGATTTGCCAGAAGAGTTGAAAAACGACTCAATGCGCGGAATACTTGATGCAAGTGTTTTAAAACTAAAAAGCTTGGCAAGAAGAGGTTCTCCAGATTCTGCTCTTTTTGTAGATAAATATGCTAGAGAGTTAAACACACCGTTCCTCCCTACTGAAATGAATGGTGTTTCGCCACTTGACCATGGTATTAACTTCTCTATGGGAAACCAACACAAAAGCGACGAAAGCAAGAATATTTTTGGCTATGTAATTGGCCTTAAATACAAAAAGTCATACACCTACTATCGCCCATTTGGTGCAGACTTTGATAATCCTTATACCAACAAATTAACCCACAGCGACATTAGAAACGCCGATGCAGTTTACAAACGCTATTTAGCAACAAAAGACAATATGCAAGAGCGTTTTCTTTTTGATGACGAAAAAGGAAATATTAACGAAAACGCTGGCGCATTTGCAAGTTTATCTTGGCAACACAACCTTAACCACGAATACACTTTTAGCACCATCTATAACTCAGATGTTGACAATTTTGCGAGAATACAAAACGGTGTATCTGAACAAGTTGTAGAAACCAACCTATACCAAGCACGTGCTGCAGGAACCAAAGAGCGTAAAATGCTAAACACCCAATTAAGAGGAAAACATGTTTGGCTAAGTGAAGACAAAAGACAAACCAAATTTGAATGGATTGGTGGTATTACTAAAACCAGTCAATTTGAGCCAGATTTAAGATTCTTTTCTAGCCACACACTTTTTTACTTTGACGATGTTGAAAACAACGAAAATGCAAGAATTGACATTAGCAGCTATGGCCTTCCAAATCACTTTTTTAGAGAGCTAAATGACATGAAATATGACGCCAAAGTGGATTTAACTATTCCATTTACACGTCAAAAAGCCAATAAAATTATGGTAGGTGGTATGTATTCTGCCAAAACAAGAGATTTTAGTGAATACCGTTTCAAGGTTAAAACAGCTCCTGCCGTTCAAGAAAACGATGGAAGCCAAAACTGGGCACCAGAATGGAATAGCTACTTAAACAATTTTGGATTTGATTTTACCTATGAAGGCGACAACATTTCTGGTTTCAACCAAAACAATTATTACGAAAACGATACGCGCCAATCTAACTTCTATACAGGTACTGAAAACATTGGTGCTGCTTATGCAATGGCTGTGGTGCAACCAGCTTATAGATTAAAAATAGTAGGTGGTGGCCGCTTTGAAAGCACTGATATTAAAGTAACAAGCCGAGACACTAGCCTTGAAGTGGGTAGCGTTAACAGATTAGACTTTTTGCCTTCGTTAAACCTTATTTACGATTTAGATGCTGACGGTAAAGTAAATGGAGAGCATAAACTACGTATTTCAGGAAGTAGAACTTTGGCACGTCCGAACATGAGAGAGCTTGCGCCATTCTTTTCTTTCGATTTCTTGGGTGGATTTATTTACACCGGTAACGAAAACTTAGATAGAACTTTGGTTTGGAACTATGACCTAACCTACCAATTCTTTCCAGAGAACAGACCAGGTGAAATTTTCTCAGTTTCAGCTTACTATAAAGAGTTTATAAACCCAATTGTAAAAGTGTTTAACGTAACTTCTACAACTGGCGAAATCACTTTTGAAAACCTACCAAAAGCCACAGTATATGGCTTTGAATTAGAATACAGAAAGAGATTAGACGCTGTTGCAGAGTCTCTTAAAAATTTCACATTCGCCACAAACTTGTCTTATATCTATTCACAAGTAGCCATTAGCAATGAAGAAAAAGCCGCTAGAGATTCTCTAGGCATGTCGGTTGAAGAGTTTAGACCTTTCCAAGGTCAAAGCCCTTACTTGGCTAATGCTAATATCTTCTACAGAAATGATTCTGCTGGATTAAACGGCGCTTTAACATTTAATGTTTTTGGTCCACGCTTGTTCGAAGTTGGAGCACTTGGAAACCCGGACATATATGAGTTACCTCGCCCAACACTAAACTTAAACTTTACCAAAACTTTCAATGACAAATTGCAATTGAAATTTGGCGTAAACAATATTCTTGATGCCAAGTTTAGAACGCAGCAAGAATACAAAGGCGAGAAATACATTAATGAGATGTATCCACTTGGAAGAACATTCACTTTCGGAGTAAACTACCAAGTTAGATAATCGCTCTCACTACAACTAAATAGTCAAAAAGCCGCGCCACAAGCGCGGCTTTTATATTTATGCCTATATATTTGGCTCAAAAGGCAAACACATGTTAGTTAAAACCTATGGTTCAGCAGTTTTTGGGGTAGATGCCATAACAATTACCATGGAAGTAAATGTGAGCCAAGGTGCTCAATTTGTTATTGTTGGGCTGCCAGACAATGCCGTAAAAGAAAGTACTTACCGTGTTGAAACGGCTCTCAAAAACAACGATTACAAAATGACTCGCCGCAAGGTGATAATTAACATGGCCCCAGCCGATATAAAAAAAGAAGGTTCAGCTTTCGATTTGCCAATTGCCATGGGAATTTTGGCAGCAACTGACCAAGTTGATACAGATAAAATCTCAGAGTATATCATAATGGGCGAATTGTCTTTAGACGGTTCGCTTAGACCCATAAAAGGTGCATTGCCAATTGCCATTCAAGCCAGAAAAGAAGGTTTTAAAGGCCTTATTCTACCAAAACT
Source organism: Bacteroidota bacterium (assembly GCA_020437725.1). Classification (GTDB taxonomy): domain Bacteria; phylum Bacteroidota; class Bacteroidia; order CAILMK01; family JACPUW01; genus JAGQWA01. The sequence goes on from JAGQWA010000031.1 coordinate 6,585, forward strand.
TAATGCGCGCGAAGCCGCAATAGTTGACAAACTAGAAGTAATTGGCATTGAGCATATAAACGAAGTGGTAAGCTTTCTAAACGGAAACGAAACCATTAAGCCTGAAGTGGTTCATACCCGCGATGAGTTTTTTAGCAACCTAAACCAAATTACCCAAGATTTTTCTGATGTTAAAGGGCAAGAAAACATAAAACGCGCTCTTGAAATTGCTGCTGCTGGTGGCCATAATGTTATTCTAATTGGCCCACCAGGAGCCGGAAAAACCATGTTGGCCAAACGCTTACCATCTATTCTTCCGCCACTAAATCTGCACGAAGCTTTAGAAACCACCAAAATTCATTCGGTAGCCGGTGTACTGCCCAAAAATTCGGCATTGGTTACTGAACGGCCATTCAGATCGCCACACCACACTGTATCAGATGTTGCCTTGGTTGGCGGCGGAAACGTTCCGCAGCCAGGAGAGATTTCTTTAGCGCACAATGGCGTTTTATTTCTTGATGAATTGCCAGAGTTTAAAAGAACGGTTCTAGAAGTACTTCGCCAGCCGCTTGAAGAGCGAAATGTAACCATCTCAAGAGCACGGTTCTCGGTTACTTATCCTGCCAGTTTAATGCTAGTGGCCAGCATGAATCCATGCCCTTGTGGCTATTACAACCATCCAGAAAAAGAATGCGTGTGTTCTCCTGGTGTGGTGCAGCGTTACTTAAATAAGATATCTGGCCCACTACTAGATAGAATTGATTTGCATGTAGAAGTGGTTCCGGTTTCATTTGACCAACTCACAGAGAAAAAACAAACCGCTGGTAGTTTAGCCATAAGAGAGCGTGTAATAAAAGCTAGAGAAGTGCAAGCTGAACGCTACCAAAACGATGCCGGTGTGTTTGCAAATGCTCAAATGACCACCAAACATCTTCGAGAATCATGTGTTATTTCAGCTCCAGGACAAGCTTTGCTCAAAACCGCTATGAACAAGCTTAATCTTTCAGCCAGGGCTTACGATCGTATTCTTAAAGTAGCCAGAACCATTGCTGATTTGGCGGCTAGCCCTAACATTCAAATTGAGCACTTGGCAGAAGCTATTCAATACCGAAATCTTGACCGAGAAAATTGGGCGGGGTAATTATTAAGTGTAAAGTGAATAACTATAAGTGATAAGTTGTAATGTGCCAGTAGCCTGTATAGGATAGCTTTTCTAAATCAATTATAAACAGAAACCATCCACTATTCATTTTTCACTAGTCGTTTAAAATTTATAATCAGCCAAAACTCATGTTTTACACCCACTTTTGGCTGATTATAAATAATTAAAAAGCGAATAAATCGTCTGCCTTTACTTGGTTTTGCACTTGCTCTAAGCTGTACTTATTGGTTTTAATTCCATAAGTTGTTACCATGCATAAAAACAATATTTTCTTGGCAGGCAACGCATTTTGTTTAAACTCAAAAAGCTTGGCTCTAAGCTCATCGGCGTACTTTTTGGTCATTGTGTACTCTTGGTTATAGAACTTCATTTCGCATACCGTTATAACATTATCTGCCCGGTCTATTAGCAAATCTATTTGTGCGTTATTTCCACTCCAACTCGCATTTTGAGAGTAAATAGCCGAAATACCCAATGCATTTTTTAGCTGCGAAACATGCTTTAAACAAATACTCTCAAAGCTTAACCCACTCCATGCCGCAAACGATTGGCTCTTGTGTAAAGTGAACCAAGTTCCACTGCCCGATTGCTTATTGCCTTGCATAAATTTTAAATAGAATAGTGAAAACTCATCAGTTAGTCTATACAACGCATCTTTTACCTTCTTTTTATATGGCAAATTCAAACCAATAAAACCAGACTCGGTAAGTTCTTCAACAATTTTGGTGAATGTTCCGCCAGAAGGCAAACCACTTATTTCTAATAGTTGAGATCGGGTTAAACCCTTCTTTTTGCTTGCCAGTGCTTTAATAACGGCCACATGCTTTTCATGCTGATTAAACAGCGACTCAAATATGTTTTGAAATTCATTTTTAAGTGCTCCGCCATCTTCAAAACACAATCTATCTACTATTTGCGCTACACTTTCGCCTTTGGTAATTTTCTCTAAATAATGCGGCACACCACCCATTACCATGTATAATTGAAGAATATCGTACCGCGTAAGTTTTATGCCCTTTTGGTGAAGAAACACTTCGGTTTCGTGCAGATTAAACGGAGCTAACCTAATACGTTGTGTTATGCGATTGTGCAAACCACCCCTATTCCTAATCACCTTTTTAACCATGTATGCAGCAGCTGAGCCACATATTACCACAACTAAATCATGACGTTTAGATGCATACGAGTTCCAGAAATTCTCAAACCCCATCATGAATTTAGATTTGGGGGTATCCATCCACGGAAACTCATCAATAAAAATTACCTTCTTTTTCGTGCTATTAGATGCTGAAATGAAATCGCTAAGCTGGCCAAAAGCTTCCATCCAACTTTTTGGCTCTTGTAGTTTTCTTTTAGATTTCCATTGGCTTAAAAGCTCTGTACTAAAGTGCTGAAGTTGGTCGGTCATATTGCCATTATGCAAACCTGTTATTTCAAAATACTTGCTCTTGGCAAATACCTTATTTATGAGAAACGTTTTGCCAACTCTTCTTCTTCCATAAACGGCTACAAGCTCAGATTGGGTTGATTTTAAAGCATTTTGCAGTAATTCAATCTCCCTTTTTCTACCAACAAGCTCCATGCAACAACTAGTTATAACTAGCCAAATCTATACATAAAATACCACTTTTGGCTAATTATAAGAACCTTTCATTTCATTTATATTCAGCCAAATCCTGCAAAATACCCCTACTTTTGGCTGGCTATACAAACTTCATTTCGAAATTATAACCAGCCAAAACTCATGTTTTATACCCACTTTTGGCTGATTATAAATGCACGAATAGCATTAAAAAGCCCGCTCTAAATGAGCAGGCTTTTACTATAACTTATTTGAAATTTATGCTATTCTCCTTGAGCCAATGAATAACCACGCTCACCATTAAACAAGCATAATTGCTCGGTTTTAATAAAATCCCAGCCAGCGCTATTTAATACTTCAAGCAATGAAATAATATCTGCATGGCCAATTTCTTTTCCATCAGGATTGGTAAATCTGCAACGCCAGTGGTCTGTGCAGAAAGTTTCTGGCATTCCATCAGGATACACTTTTACGCCGCGATTGGTAATAAGTTTCAGCTTTAACACATCATGTTTTACCGCTCTTAAACCATCGCCAATGGTATTGGCATCTCCATCAAAATCAACAAAAACATCAACGCCAACATATTTCTTTTCTGGCCTTTCGGCTCTCTTAGTAAGTGTGTTTAGCTTTAATGGTTCGCCATCAGGATAATTGGCCACAGGGAAAGTTGATGGTTTTTGGCCAAGCCTATCAATTACTGCTTGTGCAAATTCTTGCGTGCCAACTTTTTCTTTGCTTAATCCTTCTTTGTAAATCTCACCTGTGTGAATTCCATCTTCCAAGGTTTTTAGCCAAGCATTTTCTATGTTAGAAGCCACTGTGCCCAAACCAAGGTGGTTTAACATCATTATAGCCCCGTTTAACAAGCCGCTTGGGTTGGCAATGTTCTTACCTGCAATATCAGGAGCTGAACCGTGAATGGCTTCGAACATGGCACATTGCTCGCCAATATTTGAGCTGCCCATCATACCAACCGAGCCAGCAATTTGAGCTACAATGTCAGAAATAATATCGCCATATAGGTTTAGGGTAACCACTACATCAAACTTCTCAGGAGAATCTGCCAAAAGTGCAGAGCCTATATCTATAATCTTGTGGTCGTTTTCAATTTCTGGGTATTCAGCAGCTATTTCATCAAAGATTTTATGAAACAAACCATCAGAATGTTTCATAATGTTATCCTTGGTCATGCAGGTTACTTTTTTGCGACCATTTGCCTTGGCATATTCGAAAGCGTAGCGAACAATTTTTTCAGTTCCTGGCTTAGAAATAAGCTTAAGGGTTTGCACTACTTCAGGGGTTTGTTGGTGCTCAATACCTGCGTAGCAATCTTCTTCATTTTCGCGCACAATCACCAAGTTCATATCAGGGTGATGTGTTCTTACATAAGGCGCATAGGCTCTTACCGGTCGCACATTTGAAAACAGACCCAAGGTTTTTCGTGTGGTAACATTTAAACTCTTGTAACCACCACCTTGTGGAGTGGTTATTGGTGCTTTAAGGTAAACCTTATTGGTTCTTAGTGAATCCCAAGCAGCTGGTTCAATGCCGCTGGTATGGCCTTTTAAATAGACTTTTTCGCCAATTTCAATGGTGTCATATTCTAATGGAGCATTGGCCGCTTCAAGTATTTTTAGAGTTGCCTCCATAATTTCTGGTCCAATTCCATCTCCGTGTGCTACGGTAATTCTATGCTTCATTCTTGGTGTTTATTCTAATAGTTGGGCAAATTTCAACATACCTAATCCTTTGGCCAAAAAATGCACCAATAAGATTTAATAATGAATTTGGAAATTGAAACAAAACTGACCCTAAAGGGTTTAAAAATGTTTTGACTTTATGCCTTATCGAACTCCCTAACCTTTCTGCAAATAAATCTCACTCAACTCATCAAAAAGATGTGGATTCGAAGCCAGAATTTCGTTGCCAAACACAAAGTTTTTTCCACCTGAAAAGGTGCTAATTCTACCGCCTGCATTTTGCACAATTAGCGAGCCTGCGGCAACATCCCAGGCCTTAAGCCCAGTTTCGTAAAAAGCATCGAAACTGCCTTTGGCCAAGTAACATAAATCTAATGCTGCAGAACCCAAACGTCTTATTCCACGAGAGTTGGAAATCCAATAATGAAGGAGCTCTAAATTTTGCTCTAATTTATCATGACTTTTTACTGAAAAACCAGTTGAGAGAAGTGCTTGCTTTAAGGTGGCAGTTTCACTCACTCTTATTTCATCATCATTTAAATAGCTTTTTTGCCCTTTGAAAGTGTGAAAGCAATTACCTGTTGGAATTTCTAATACCACACCCAAAAGCATTTCTTGATCTTGCGCTAGGGCTATACTGATGGCATAGTAGGGAATGTCGTGCACAAAATTGGTGGTGCCATCAATGGGGTCAATAATCCAGTTAAGACCTTCTTTGTAATCTGAGTGATATTCTTCGGCAATAATGCCCGCATTTGGTTCTAGTTTTTGCAATGCTTCTACCAATTGCAGTTCGCAATGTTGGTCAACATACGAAACCAAATCGTGCTTGTTTGCAGATTTAAATTGAACGTCAGAACGTTTAAAATTCAACCTTTCGTTTCTGGCAAACTCGCCTACTTTATTGGCAATTTGCCTTACTTCAGTCACCAATTTTTGCATGCGTTATTCCACTTAATTTCTTGATAAAAAAACTAGCAATGCCGGTAGTGTAACCGTTACCAGCGTAGTTAGACCTCGGGCAATACCATCAAAATCTATAATGGTTGTTTTGTTCTCTTTATCTATACAAGTTGTGCAGGTTTCAATATGAGTAACCATGCCGTTGGCGTTTGCTGTAACTAGTAAATCAACAAATGGCCCTTCGGTTTCCCAACCCGAATTCTTCTTCATAATAATGGGAATACGTTTTACTTCGCAAAGCCGGTATTTGTAGGCATAAACTACAGTACCAGAATCGGTTATATGTTTAACATAATCAGGTTCAACACCAAGAGAATCTTGTAGTTGGCTAATGTGCATGCCCGTTGTTACTGATTGAACGCTATCGAAATCAGCGTATTTGGCGTGCTGAACAATGCACGATGAAAGCATTGTTGTTGCCAAAATGGCTAAAAGCCAGCTCTTTATATTTCTTTTAATTGGCTTCATACCATTTCTTTCCGGCAATATAGGTTGCCAGCACTTTTGTGTATGGAACTTCTTCAATTGAAACTACCATAATATCCTTTTCAAGAATTACAAAATCAGCCCATTTGCCTACTTCTAATGAGCCAATTTTATCTTCTTGAAACTGGCCATAAGCCGCCCAAATGGTCATGGCTTTTAAAGCCTGCTCTCTTGTAAGGGCATTATTCGTTTGAAAGCCAATTTCAGGAAAACCATCAAGGTCTCTTCTATTAACTGCGGCATAAAAGCCATAAAGCGGATTTATGCTCTCAACAGGAAAATCACTTCCGTTTATCAATAATTGGTTTTGCTTTAATAAATCTTGGTAGGCGTAGGCTGTGGTTATTCTATCGCCCAAACGTTCATCTGCCCAATACATATCGCTTGTGGCGTGGGTGGTTTGTATTGAAGGCAAAATCTTGTGCTGCCCGTATTTATTAATGTCAAATTCATCAACAATTTGAGAATGCTCTACGCGCCATCTTCTATCATTATCAGGTTCTAAAATTTTGGAATATTCATCTAAAACTACTTCAACCGCTTTATCGCCAATGGCGTGCGTACCTACTTGAAAATTCATGTTTTTGGCTTTGAGTAATAGCTCTGCAAACTCATTGGTTGGGGTTAACTGCAAACCAGATTTCCCTAGTGCGTCTGTATAGTTGCTTTTGAGCCAAGCACCACGCGAACCCAAGGCGCCATCCATGTAGCATTTAATAGCCTTTACCGTAAAATTCGGAGTTTCTATCGGGCCATTTTTTTCAAAATAGGCAATGGCGTCGCTGTCGTTTTTTATCATTTGGTAAACCCTTATGTTGAGTTTACCTTCTTCGTTTTGTTGGGCCAGAAATTGAACATCAACCAATGGAAGGCCTGCATCCATAAGGCAAGTTAAACCTACCGCCAAGCAATTTTGTTGGGCCTTTTGCACGGCTTCAGCATCTTTCTCTTTTATGTTTTCAGGAATGATGTTTAGCACCAAATCAGCCGCATTGTCTATAAGGATTCCAGTTGGTTCGTTGTTTTTGCCAAGCAGTATTTCTCCGCCTTCAACAACAGTTTTATTCGAAATATTGGCCATTTCTAGCGCCAGAGAATTTGCCCACACAGCATGTCCATCAACTCTTCTTAACGCAACAGGGTTGTTGGGGTAAATAGAATCCAGTTGCTTTTTGGTAGGAAATTGAGAAACATCCCAACCTGATGATTTCCAGTCGTTTTGATCCCAGCCACGGCCTTGCACCCAACCTTTTGGGTTAGGCCCAAAAAACTCTGTGGTTTTGCTCACAACATGTCCTAACGAAGTAGTTCCAACCAAATCAACATTAAACAAAGTGCGGCCATAGCCTAAAAAATGGCAGTGCCCATCAATAAACCCCGGATAAACAGCCTTGCCTTCAAGGTCGATAATTTGCTTGGCATCAATTCTATTTTTGAGCGAATCGGTCTTTCCAACAGCCAAAATGGTATCTCCAGAAATGGCGAGAGCCGAAACCACCGGATTGTTGTCGTCAACTGTATAAATGGTGCCGTTTATTAGAAGAATGTCGGCTTGAAGCCTTTCTTCATTTTGCGAATTAGGCTTTGGGTTAGAATCGCAACCCATAATTAATATCACAATAAAAACTGAAACGAGAATATTAGCTAGAATCCTATTCATATGGCTAACAAACCTAAGCTTTAAAGCAGTTCAAAATATGAGTTCTCATTAACTGACCACTAATTCTTGCCAATTGCTACCAATTATGGTTCTGGGTTTTGAAATCTAACAGCAATTCATCAGCTTTATACTGAATTTCAATTAGTTGCGTTAATTCAATTTCTCATCTCAAACAGCCTAATTATGAAAAGAAGTCATTACCTAACAGCCATTTTTTTATTGTTTTCAATAGCATCGTTCTCGTGCTGGAACCCAACATTTTTTGAATTAATTGCCCACTCACAAATTATCGCCAAGGTTCAAATGACCAAAACAGGCACGAAGACATTTACTGGGATTAATTCCCTGGGCGAAGAAATTGAATATACAAACATTGTGTTTTCAGTTAAAGTAATTGAAAACCTTAAAGGCGAAGTAAATTTTACGGAATTCTACACATCTGAACGGCGGGCAGAACACATGCCTGAAGGTGAGGTTATAGGCCGATTTTACAGTAGTGACGATGGATCCATAAGCTGTAGCTCATACGCCTTCGATGATTTTAACAGCAATAAATTCATGACCACAAATGAAATTACTGAGCTGGTAAAAGCTTTAAAAACAACTTGTAATCTTTGGGATTATAATGAGTACCTAAATACGCTTAACCAGGTATTAGAGCATGCTACACCTATTTCTCAAGAGTTTCTTTTTGATGAATTGAGCAGAAATTTATCATACTCTTATTTTGATGAAGAGCTTGAGTATTACGATCGCCTCAAGCTTCTTACAGATTCATTGTCGGCTGAAAAAAAGGAAAAACTTGAAATGCTCTTTAGAGAAAGTGCGTACAAAGAGAATTTTATGGTTAACCTAGCTCAGCAATTAAATATTGCCGATTTCGATGTGGTTTTAGCTACCCACCTAACCGATTACTATTGTGGAGTGGAAACAGGAAAAATTGAAAATTACAGCTATTCTTATGCATGGTCTATAGATGCTAAACTGCAGGAGATAGCTGAAACGGAAAAGCAGAAAATTAGAGTTGCAGCCTTTGTTAAAAAGAGACTTCTACTTGCTCCCGAAGACTTTTACTATGACAACTCATTTGATTTATTTGCTGAAATATACCCCCATGCCAATTTCAGCTCAAAAATAGAAGGCCTAAAAGTGGCTGAATATGAACAAAGAAGGGATATTACCAATGCGCTAATTCAAGACATTATTGCCTACCAACCCGTAAATGATGAACCCGAATTAAATCTCAATTTCTGCGGACAGATTGTCGCAGAGATTCCGAAACTACTATTTACCGTTTCGCCAAATCCAACCACAGGCCCCGCATTGCTAAATATTAAAGATGTAAATCCGGAAGAAATGGTGTTCATTGAGATTTTGAGCATGACTGGTGAAAAGATCCAAGAATTCAAGATTCAGCCTTTTGCATCAAATTTTGACAGAGAAATGAGCCTTGACGTTTTGCCTCCGGGCACTTACTATTTCACGGTTTACAATCGCTTTTCTACCGATACCAAAATGATACAAGTGAATTAGTTCAGCTTTGTCATTCTGCGCAAATCAAAACTTGTTCTAGGTTCATCCTTTAAAAATGACCTGATATTCAGCGCCTTACCAATGTTTTTATCAAGAATAATTGTAGAATCAATTTGATTGTATTTACCAACTGTAGTGACTTTTCTTAATGGAGAAACATATTCTAACAAGTATTCACTCTTGCTGCTGTCAACATAAAGATATAAAGCTTGCAATCCCAAATCAAGTCTAAAAACATCTTTATTGGACTTATCTATTGGAAATAAAGCAGCAGTCGATAATCCACCAATTAGCACTAAAGATGCAGCCAAATACATGACCCTTTTGGGGGTTGATTTGATAATTGACAATGCAACAATTCCAATCAGAATGAATGAAATAATGCTCCAGACAATAACACCAAACTTTCCTAGTGGATCAACGAACATGGCTACATACTGCTTGTTTACCAGAAACGAAACTTCAAAATAGAAAAGTACTAACATCGGAAAAGTGGCAAATGCGATTAGGATATTTCTTGTAACCAACCTCATAAGTCAAAACACTAAGTATTCTCCTTAGTATATGCCGGCGATGCTTGTGCTGTTGGCATAATCCAGATATCGTTGATGTTTACGTGCGGTGGTCGGGTGGCCATCCAGTAAATACTATCGGCAATGTCTTGCCCAGTTAAAGGATCGAGCCAATTATAAACCTGCTTGGCTCGGTCTTTATCTCCATGAAAACGTACTTCAGAAAATTCGGTTTCAACCAACCCTGGCGAAACTTGCGATACGCGAATGCCATGTTTCACCAAATCGATTCTAAAGCCCTGAGTTAAACTGTTAACCGCATATTTAGTGGCAGAATAAACAGTACCATTTGGGTAAGCAAATTTACCCGCTACTGAACCTACATTTATAATATGTCCCT